>JAOZUU010000008.1 GCA_029938515.1 Desulfobacterales bacterium
CCCATCCATTTGGGGGCCCGGTAACCGCAGGCCTGGCAGGTAAAAACGGATTTAGCCGGCTTTTTTGCTATCACTTCTGGTCCTTTTCGCCCATATTGATTTTGATTTCCGAAACGTATTTCGTCCGAAGCATAAGACATACCATGCCGGTCGTGGGCAATCAAGAATATCGATTTTATAGAAAAGACAGAGCGAAGCAGTCTTCGCCTTAGGGCTACGCCGCTCAAGAGCGATACCGCAAATCGTCAATATTCAATTTAGTTCCCCGGTAAATCGGGATTTCCATTTCGTTCCAACCGCTTTGCCGGTTTATGAATACAGGTATGGATTGATCCAACCAATGTATGCTATAGGTCTTCAGATAATATTTTTGGTCCGCTGGCGGCGGACTAGAGGGAGCCTCCTAAATGACAGATTTGATGAAGCGATCGACCATCCTCGCGCGATGCGGGGTCATTTGCATGCTGTTTTTTCTGATCGGTCTGTTACCTTTATCCGTGCTGGCCGCCGATGAACCCCCCAGCGGTTCGTTTAATAATCTCCAGAAGATGTTGAAGATGGATGGTTTTGACTCTGAAAAAATCAGCGCCATCTACGATCGACCCGGTGTTCGTTTCGATCATCGCAGTGTCAGCCTGTTTTTCATGCATAGCGAAAGCAAGCTGAATTACGGTCAGTTCGAGACACCAAAATCCGTCAAAAAAGCGAAAAAATATCAGCGGGTCCATGCTGAATCACTGAACCGAACCGAAAAAAGATACGGAGTGGACAAAGAAGTTATTACCGCCATTATCCTGGTGGAGACCCGGTTGGGAAAAATGCTGGGAAAGACCCTGGTGCTCAATACCCTGTCGACCATGGCGGCTTTGGATGATACAAATGCCAGACAACGTTTATGGCGGCTGATTCCGACGGATCGACGCTTGTCCCGGGAGCAATTTGAGCAAAAAGCTGAAAAAAAATCAGGCTGGGCGTATACGGAACTCAAGGCACTGCTTCGTTACACCTTTGCCGAGGGGATCGATCCGGCCACCATTCGAGGCTCTTACGCCGGCGCCATGGGGATCTGCCAGTTCATGCCGAGCAATATCGATCGGTTGGCCGCGGACGGAAATGGTGACGGCCGTATCGATCTGTTCAATCACGATGATGCCATCGCCAGTGTCGCCAACTATTTGAAACATTACGGCTGGAAACCCGGCTTGGATCATAAAAAAGCCTATAAGATCGTCCGGCGTTACAATTACAGCCGGCCCTATGCGGAGACGATCCTCACGGTGGCAGACCTTTTGAAAAGCTGACATGGATCTATACACCATCCAAGTGATTCTTTTATTGAGTATCCCGTTTTTTCTGGGAACCATCTGGGCCATGGTGAATGCGGCGCAAAAGGAATTCAGCTCCGTGGCGATTAAAATCACCTGGATCCTGGTAGCGGGCATTCCGTTTGTCGGATTCATCATCTACCTGCTCTTTGGATTCAGACAGGGGAAACGACCGGACGTCGAAAATACCGATTGACAAAAATTTTTCGTTTTTATATTCAAGCGCCAGCCTTTACTGGTCCCATCGTCTAGCGGTCTAGGACGCCGGCCTCTCACGCCGGTAACACGGGTTCGATCCCCGTTGGGACTACCATAAATTATAACAAGGGGTTACGGTTAAACCGTAGCTCCTTTTTATTTTGTAATAATTCAATATCCAAATCTATACCCAACAAAAAATTATCAGCTTTTGGAATATTAAATAGATTGAACCAGATTTTATGTATTCGGCTTGTTTTTAACCAGGGTAGCGATTATCTGGGGAATGTATTCATCTGCTTTGCTTTTATGGAAAGTGCATGATGCCGCGCCCGGATGGCCGCCACCCTCGAATTGGGTGAGCATGTGGCCCAGATTAACATGGCAATTCCGGTTGAAAATGCTGTGTCCCACATTGACAATTATATTTTCACCGGTTTGATCATCATGGCGAATCCGGACACTGACCACGGCTTCCGAAAACAAGACGTAAACCAGAAATCGATTACCGTCCGGGGCCGGCGATAAGGGGCGAAAATCAGTTACCGAAACATGCTTTTCCAATCGCGTGTGCGCTATCAATAACTGTCTGTAAAGACGATTATCTTCCACTACCCGGCGGCAGCGGCGTTTCACTTCGGGATCGGCAATGACACCATCGATATTCGTTGTCCGAAAAAGGTCCACCAATCGGTTCCAGTAAGGTTCATCGGCGGTAATTCGACCGTTGATGGTCATGGATAGCAGAATGTAAACATCATTTTCGGGGCTGTTGACTTCATTTTCAGTCAGGTTGGCGGAATCTATCTTATCAGTCATTTCAACCAGTTCGGTGTAGTCCCGGTTAAATTTCCCATTATAATAATTGAATACGACACCGGCCGCCGATGGGGCAATACTAAATGCGCCCTTAAAAGGCTGCTGAAGTCGATTGGAAAAATGATGATCAAACCACAAGGCGCAGTTTTTTTGAAATGGAAGGTTGGCGATAATATCATCTCTATAAATCGGTACCCGACCTTTTTGAATATTGCTGGGCTGGACCCATTTAATCGGTTCGGTGATATTTTCCACTTGATGAAGCAGGACGGCGCAGACAACGCCGTCGAAGTCAGGTCGCGTTACGATTCGCATGAAGAGTTTCCCTTTTTTGCTGTCGGTTTATCGCCGCGGATGTCAATGGTCAGGGGATATCACCAGCCGAAATCCCACATTATAATTTCCTATTTCAGCGGGCAAGTATAATCGGTTGGCCGAACGGGCTTCCAGCGCCGGGTAATACCAACTCCCCCCCCGGGCGATCCGAAATGAGCCCTTGGTCCGTCCGGAAGGATCGATACTGATTTTAGTCGGATACGGACCGGCGTAATCGAAGCACCATTCCCAGACGTTTCCATGGACGTCGTATAATCCAAAAGCATTGGCTTTTTTCCGGGCTACCGGATGCGGCTGTCCACCGGCATTGTTTTTATACCAGGCATATTCATTCAGGTTCCAGATGTCACCACCGAAATAAAACCATCCCCGGCTACCTGCCCGGCAGGCGTATTCCCATTCGGCTTCAGTGGGAAGCCGGTAACGCAAGCGGCCAAGCGACTCGTCTTTAACATCGCTGGTTTGGTTTTTTTGGCTTTTGACAGGCTGGTTTCCGGCTGATCGATCAATTTTCACTTTTTTTCGTTTGTTGAGTGTTTTGATAAACCGGTTGACTTCCGTCCAGGCAACATTTTCCACCGGGCAGTCAGGGGCACAATCGCTGAAAGCGGACGGGTTATCTCCCATGACAGCGGTCCACTGCTTTTGCGTGACTTCAGTGGTCATGATGTAAAATCCCTGAGTAAGGACGACCAGGTGCCGGTGTTCGTTTGATTGTCGCCCGGATTCGTCTGGTGGACTTCCCATCAGAAACTCGCCCGGCGGGATATAGACAAATACCATGCCATATTCGTTGGTGATTGGTGTGGGTCGATTATCACTGGAAACAGTATCACCCTCATTTGTTTCGATGTTGGAAGTGATGTCGGTGGGACCCGCCGGGGAAAAAAAAGGCAGGCCCAATAAATAAAATCCGACAATGGCAATAAATCGTAAAAAACGTATCATGTTTAAAATAAAAGTCCTTCTTCTTGACGATTTAATAAATTTCGTAAATTGGCGAGGATTAGATGTCCGGGAGTACTTCGTTGCTTTGATACCCCTGGCTTAACCGCAGGTAACTTCTCACCGGTTCCTGAAGGATCTCGCGAATATCAGGGGAGAGTTCCCGCTTGGGCACGGCGGGTGATCCGGCCACCAGTTGATTCGGGCCCACGGTCTGGCGTTCCCGCACCACGGAACCGGCGGCCACGACCGTGCCGGTTTTAATATGGGCATCGTTTAATACCACGGCCCCGATCCCGATCAGGCAAAGATTTTCCACGGTACATCCATGCACAATTGCGTTGTGCCCGATAGTGACATCATCCCCGATCAGTACCGGTTTATCCAGATCGGTATGGACCGTACAGTTGTCCTGAATATTGGTATTTCGCCCTACCCGGATGGGCGCTTCATCTCCCCGGAGCACGGCACCGTACCAGATACTGACGCCGTCTTTCAGCTCCACATCACCGATAATGACCGCCGTCGGCGCAATATAAACATTTTGCCCGATTCGGGGTACTTTTTCCTGATACTTGATAATCATACTTTTTCCTTTAAGTTTAACTTAAACCGCCAGGCGCAAAACCACTCCGACGGATGGTCATCCGGTGGGCAGCCGATACACTCGGTCTCGATTCGCGGGTCGATGCTGCGGGCAAAATAGGTATATTCCACCAGCCCTCCGGATTTACATGGATAATCATCCAACCCTTTCCGTTTTCGGGCTATTTGCACCCGGCAGGCATTCATTTGAAATACAAACTGATCCGGGCCTTCGTCGACAAAGGATTGTTCGTTGATCCGGGCGTAAATACGGAAATTCAGCGCCTGTTTCAATCCATCCAGACCAGCATTTTCCGGTAAATTTAAAAATTGCTTAATGGACCAGGCTTCAAAAGGTGAAAAATGTCCCCAGCAGGTGTCATTGCACCGCTTGGCATCGTTCATGCCGTGGCTGAACTCCACCGCCTGAAACCAAACCCCGTCATTTGCCAGCCAGTTGACAGCCACGGTATCCATTAATTCCAGCAGCTCTTTGCGGGGCATGTCCAGCAATGCCGCCGGCAATCCATCTCGAACTTCGAATCCGAATATTTTTCCGAGGCGGTTCATTTGGATACCGGCGGATCGTTTGGAGGCGGATTTAAATACCTCCATGGATTTTTCCGGTCCCAACTGGTGACGGACCTCGTTAAACCAGAAGGCATAATGAGCAATGATCCGGTGGAACATATCCGCCACCAATTCCGCCGTTTTTTCCTGGTCCAGATCCTCGATTTTCATGGGTTTTTCGATCATCGGTTTTTCCTCTATCTCGATTATTTCAATATTCAAGTACTTTTTACGAGTTCATCATAAGTTGATTCAAAATAATATAAATACCTTACAAAGGGGCTTGAACGCAAGGTGTTTTAAAAGAATGAGTTGGTTATGGTGATAAATAAAATTGGAAGGATTCTTCGTATCATGATATGTGAGAAAATAAAAATTTGCGAGGTTATCCCATGCGTTTAAAGCATCTTTTCTTATTTATTTGTATTGGTTTCATTGTTTTTGCGAGCGCTTGTTCCGACAAAAAGAAAGAGGGTGACGAAGTTGCCCGAAAGGCGGCCGCCGAGGATATTTTCAATTACGTCCCGGCCCATAGTCCATACGTCATAGGAAATGTAACGTCGCTGCCGGAACCGTATTTAAAAAAGATGATTGCGACGTGGCAAAAAATTCTGCCTTTTCAGATCAAACAACTGGAAACGATGACAGCGCCGACCCAAGAAACGTCTAAAAAGCAATCCGAAAAAATACTTATTAATTTTGCAAAAGCGGCCTTGACGGAAATGGAGGCCATTAAAACCCCCGAGGATATTTTGTCACAATGGGGGATCTCCCCAAGGGCCACCGGTGTGATCTATGGTCTGGGGCTGCTGCCGGCCATCCGTGTTCAAATTGCGGAAAAACAAAAGGTCGAACAATTGCTGACACGCCTCGAAGAAAAAAGCGGTCAAAAAATGGTATCCGCAGATTTTAACGGCCATTCTTACCGCTACATCGAAATCAGGGATAAGGTCCATTTAAAAGCGATATTGTCCGTAACGGATAATTTCCTCATTGTCGGTCTGGTCCCCGGAGAACAAGCCGGTTTTGATATATTTTTGCCGCTTCTTTTGGGCCGGAATAAACCTGAGGCCTCCCTGAGCCGATCGGATTTCACCGAAAAGTTAAGTCAATACAATTATCCCGGTTATGGCGACGGCTATTTCGATATCCAGAGAATTGCGGCCATCCTGCGCGGCGAAGGCGAAGGACTCGATTTCGTATCGTTCAAGGCCCTGGTACCGGAACCGGATTTTAAATTGCAAATCGGCTGCAATACCGAATTTAATCATGCCCTGTTTGAGAATATCCCGCGAATGGTCTTCGGCTTCAAAGCGTTGACGGAAAACGCACTTGATATGGAGATGGTGCTTGAACTCAGCACCGGCCTGATTGACATTTTCAAAAAACTGCCCCAACCCATACCCGACATTGCCTCGCAGTCCGATCCCATGTTTGCCTTGGGTATCGGAGCCAATATCCCTGAGCTGCGCATGTCCATCCAACGTTTCATGCAATTTATCATTGAAAACAACCAGGATTGTCCGGACATGGATACCGCCCGGCTGAAAGATGCCATGCCCAAGTTGAACATGGCGTTGAGTCCCATGATCAGCGGCTTACATTCCCTCATTATCTCGCTGGATCATATAGAAACGGGCAAAAACGGCAGACCCGTCATGGATACCGCGCGTGCCTGTATCGCCGCGGATATGAATGATCCCCAGGGGCTTGTGGCCATGGGCGGTGCATTGATTCCTGCTTTAGCGAATCTGAATATCAGGACCGATGGAACACCGGTAGCCGTTCCCCTGGAAGGATTACCGGTTAAATTCCCTGGACTGTTTGTAGCGATCAAGAACAACCGTCTTGCCCTGGCAGTGGGAGCAACGGCCGACCAGCGGGCCGAACAAGCCGTTACCGGTGAAGGGATTGCGGACATGCCGCTTTTCTGGATGGAATATCAAGCCAGGGCCTGGGAGCAGCTGATAAAATCAGGGTTATCCGCCACTGGAAAAATGAAAAAGAGCGATCAGGAAATGGTACTCGAGGCCTTTGAGCAATACAAAGATATGTTTAAAAGTATTACAATCGCGCTTTATGTCACCGATAACGGTTTGTCCTTCCGGGAATTGGTGGTTTTGAATTAGAAGACAAGATTGCAAATTCGGATAATTCTTGAACCTGTCGACTCCAAGCTTTGATAAAAAAAGGAGATCGTATGAATTCAAAATCGATTCTGAAAGACCGGCTGGATAGTGAACCCCTTATCTGCGCTGAAGGATACCTTTTTGAACTTGAACGACGGGATTATTTGCAGGCCGGCGCCTTCGTGCCGGAGGTCGTTCTGGAACATCCTGAAGTGGTGTCGCAACTGCACCGTGAATTTTTGCGTGCCGGCTCGGATATCATGGTTGCCTTTACCTATTATGCCCATCGTGAGAAACTACGTGTTATCGGCAGGACACCATGCTTCCCCTGGTGAAAGAGATCCGCAAGTCGGTGAACTGCCATCTGGCGGCGGTACCCGTTCCTTACCGCACCACCCCGTCGCACCCGACCTTTCAATCGCTTGAGGATCCGGGCTGCGATTGCATTCCTCACAACCGACCCTTTCCCGTGGCACTCGATCCGTTCACCTGCAACCGATACGAAATGGCCGAGTTCGCCAAAGAAGCCCTTGCCGCCGATATCCGCTTCATCGGGGTCTGCCGTGGCGCCGGGCCGCATCATATCCGCTCCATTGCGGAGGCCCTGGGACGGAAACCCGCAGCCGGTAAATACTCGCCAGATATGTCCAAGCATTATGCCCTTGGTACCGGCGGACGAACGAAAAACGATAATCTTGAATTTGCTCAACAGGAAAAGCTTTAGTGGCTAAAAGAAAACTGACCTTCACATATGTTTCTTTCTACATACTGTTCCTGCCGGATACTTGGCGGGTTTTCATTGGAATCGCGGTGGCCTACTTTTTCATACCGGCAATCCTAAAGCCGAACATGGCAACCGGTGCCATTGTCATGCTCTACATCATGTGCACTGCTATCGGGTATGCCCTTTCCGCCAAGCCGGGAAAATGGATCAGCAACGCAATCAAAAAACTGATTCTAAAGGATAAAATTTCTTAGAGAGCCTTAAGCTCATCCTAAATCCAATTACTGAACAGAAGGGTTGCCGCGCTGGTGCAGATTATCGGTTGGCCTTGAATATTCCGAAATGACTTGTCACTGAATTTGGATAAGATCAGCATAGCTCATCTGCCCGGCAAGTTTCTTGTCTGCACGCGAGTATTACATAGAATTGTCCGGCCTGATCCTAAGATAGGAGGGGAATCTAGGGAGGCCGGATTTAAAAAAGCCATAATATTTGAACGTAATGATGGCGCCGACGGGCGGAGGATTGAACCGCTCCTCATCGCTGAAACCAGTACCAATCTTAAACCTGGTTTTATCCGGCAACTCCACAAGCAGTGAGCCAAGCCGTCCCCGGTTCCTGCCCTTGCCCGGGATGTGGGCAATGACCATGGCCTCCATGTCATAGTAACTCTTGATCTTTAAGATCTCCCGGCTTCGCCCCCTGGTGTAGCGCGCGTTCGGCTTTCTGACAATCAACCCCTCGCCGCCCAACTTCTCCACCTGCTGCAGTTCGGTCTTCAGCTGCCCCCTATCCTTGATGGTCTTTTGCGGAATAACAAAAGCAAACTGGGTGGGATGATTATCAAACCAGTCCTTCGCTTTCTGTAATCGCCGGGTAAACCCTCCGGTTGCCCGCGGCACATCAAATATCGCAAACTGCAGATCAAGCCATCCGTCATGGGGTTGTTGTTTTTTAACAATGGACACGGTTTTCTCAAAAGTTCCCCGACCGCCCCAGATTTCACCCTCCAGGTCAAAGGGTGGAAAAGTGCGAATAAATGCCGCGGGCGGATGCAAGAGATTGCCATTTTTGCTGAGCAGTCTTTTTCCGTCCCAATACCCCCGGACCCCGTCCAGTTTTTCACTCACCAACCAGTTGGAAACATCGATCCTGTCCGTATAGACCTGGGGAAGCATGATCTCCAGCGCATGGGCGTTCAATGGCAGACAACACACAGCCAGCCACAACCACATCGTGATTTTTTTCATATCAACTGTTCAAGCCAGTACGTGCTGCTTTAGAATTTCAGGGTCAACATTGTTTTTAGCCAGGCCCACAAGATGCTGGTGGTGCGTAAAAAAGATCACCTGGATCTTTTGTGACAGATCGGCAAGGACTTTCAGAGTGGCCGCTGCACGGTCATCGTCGAAACGAAGCAGGATGTCATCCACCACAAACGGCAGCGGCTCGTTGTGATCCAGGTATTGTTCAAGACTGGCCAGACGCAGGGCCAGGTATAGTTGATCGGCCGTCCCGTCACTCATCCCCTCTACACGGACCTGGGCACCGTTAGCGGGTCGAATACCGACCAGAACCGGGTTGCCTTGGTCGTCGTAATCCACCCGCAGTCGGCTGAAAGCGTTCAGGGTCATCTGGGCAAAGAGTTCACTGGCCCGGGATATTAACGGTCCCTGGTGTTTTTCACGGTATTGTTCGACCGTTCGGGAAAGGATGGTGGAGGCGATTTTCAACCGGGCGTATTTTTCCACATCCGACTCCAGGGCGGCCAACAAGCGCTCGGCATTCTCGGCATGCATGGTCGCCTCGGAGCTGCCGTCCATCTGTTCGAGCCTGGCCTGCAGAGCACCGATTTTCTGGTCAAGCTCCGAACGCTCCTTTTCCAGGGCTTGTGCCGTTTCCCCCAACTCCTGAAGTTCAGGGGCGAGGTTGTCGACAACCATCAACGAGGCTTCATCAATAAATGCGTCAACCGTTGCACCCGCACTCAATTTTCGTAGTTGCTGCTCAAAGTCGCTCAGCTCCCTGATCAACGCTTTGCGTTCCTTGGCCCGCTTTTCCGTTTCGGCAAGCACCTCGGCACTCGCACAATGGGCTTCTTTGAAAAGGGATTCAATCAAGGCCTTATATTCAAAAAGTCGCCTTTCTGCATCCTCCAACTCTTTTTTGGACGATTCCAGCCGTTCCACGAAACCTGCGTGCCGGGACTCATCTTTGCGGGCATGGGTCAACCGGCCATTGAGCAGTTCAGCGGCCCGGTCCCGGGATTCGGCTTTGAGCTCCGGTGCCAGGGTGTCGACCAGCTCATCCACCCGGGACATGAATCCAGTAGAATCCCGGTCGATACCTTCGATCCGTTTGCGCAACACGTCGGCTTCACTGGTTTTGTTCCTGACTTCACGGATGCTTTCAATGACGGCTAAAGCCGCTGTTGGCGTGGCATCGGCGCGGATTCCAATCTTATTAACGCCGGTTTCCCAGCTTGTTTTCCATTTAGAAAGGGCGCCCTCCAGTTCCACAACAGCCAAAGCCCCCTCCTCCAAATCGGCCTTCAGGCGGATCAATTCCTTGTCAGCAGAGGCAATCTTGGATTCGAGATCTCTTTGGGTTTTTATGAAAACCTGGGCCGTTTTAATCAGCTCAAATAGCGGTTGTTTTTTATCCTGGGGAGCACCTACAGCTTCAAATGCATTCAACAAACCGGATTTGAGTTCCGTTAGTTGTGCGGCAAGCGTTTCGGATTTTCCCTTTTTGGATCGTAAATCGACCCGTTTGTCCCGCAGCGTTGCCATTTCGGAAAGCCAACCCCGCATTTCTTTCGGTGTTTGCGGGGTAATACCTGCGGGATCCCATATCTTTTGCCACTTGACATCTAATTCACTGTGATGCACCAGTGCCTTTTCAAGCGCTGCTGCGTTATCGGCAAGCGCTGTTTCCAACTTCTCTTTCCGGGCCTCCAGCAACCCTTTCTTGCTCACCTGGTCGGCTTCACGCCTGAGACGATCCGAGATGTGATCTGCGCGAACCATGCTATGTTCGAATGCATCGGGCAGGTCCGACACATCGTCAAAGTGATGCAATATTTCCCGGGATGCTTCAACCGATACCGCCTGGCCTTCCAGATTCTGCCGAATCAGCCCCCACCCCTTGTCACGAAGATCTCTGGCATTCTTCAGGTCCGATTCGGTCGGCACTTCATGAGACCGATCGATAGCCTGTATATCGGCCTGGATTTGAGCGATATCGCCTTGCGTCGATGCCGTTGCCTCCCGTTGTTTTTCAAGCGTGCGCTGTAACGTGTCAAAATGTATTTCGAACCGATCGATGTTCTCTTTGGATGGCAGCGGCAGTTCGTCGATATGCTCCATTGATCCATGCCAGAGCGTCTGCCTTTTCAGCGCGCGGTTCAGGTCGCCATCGAGCGCTTCGACCAATGTGCGCATCTCAGCCAGCTGTTTTTCAATTGGACCGGCCTCGACAGAAGCCTGCAGGGCGTTTTCAAGCTGGAACACATCCACGGGTGCAGGCATCGCCTGGCGCTGATCGGTCAGCTTACGAAACCGGCTTTTCCGTTTGCGCTGCTGTTCGGCGGCCGATTCCTGTCTGACGATCAACCGTTCGTATGCTTTTCCAAGTTCTTGAATCTCACCCACTTTAGACGGAGGCAGTTTCAATTCCCCGGCCGCTTCACCGGAGATATCCGCGCTGATTTCCTCAAGTATGTCGGCGGCCTGTTTTTGAAGCGTGCGCATACGCCCTTCGAGTCCGGGTCTGTCTTTCTGGGCTTTGCGAAAGCCGCCCAACTCTTGTTGCAACAACTCAATGGCGGCGGCATTTTCGAGCAATGCCTTATGATCTGGTAGGGCGTCTATCTCTTTACTGATTTTCTCTATGGCGGCCTGGGAACGCTCCAAATCCCGGGTGGCCATTTTCAGATCTTTTTCCACGTCGCGCCGTTTATCCCCGAAATCATCCGCAAGATCCGGCACCCCCTGATAAGCAACAAGGTCAGTATCGATCTCTTTTTTTCGGGCAATCAGCGGCAACGCTTCCTGGAAGCGCTCTAGCTTGGCCTGTCTTTGTTTGTGGTCCCCGAGGGTTGCTTTGACATCATCCATCCGTTTTTGAGCATCGCGGAGTTCGAGATCGTGTTCCTTCCATGTCTTCGGCAGTAGCAAAGCAGCTTTTTGTTCTTTGCGTGCATTTTTAATCGCTTTAATCGTCTGGTTGATCGACGGCGTTGATCCGCTGGGTTTGAAAAGTGCTCCGCATGATTGCTCAAGATCCTTTTGAACGGTTTGAAGGCGAATCAAACCCGCACCGGTGGCGAAAAGGGCTTCACCGACGCTGCCTTTACCGGATATGATCTCCTCACCGCCTTCGATCAGGTCCTCGTGACCAATGGCAAACATCTGCTCGAATACGTCAGCATTGACACCGCCTAGGAAGGGAGCCAGGGCGTCTTCGTCCAACACGGTTTCATCGTCTGGACCTCGAAGCGTTTTGACTCGTCCCTTGCGGCGAAGGAACTCGATCTCGTCACCATTGCCGTTAACCAGCCTGGCCCCAACACGCAGACTGGGGTAGCTGTGAAGAAAATTAACGGGTTCCCGTGCCGGTATTCCGAAAAGCATGTGCCGGAGAGCTTTCAAGGCCGAGCTTTTGCCAGCCTCGTTGGGCCCGAACAGCATGTGAAAATCCGGCCCGGTATTAGGCAGATCAATGGTCACGTCGGTAAAAGGGCCATAGGCGGCCAGCCGAATACTCTTGATTTTCATGATGCGGCAGCCTCATTTTTCAGGCGGTGCACCAGCAGCGCATGGGCCTGCTCCACCAGTTCACGCATCTGCTGCGGATCGTCCGGCTGAAGCTTTTCGTCTCCCTGGCGATAATCGGACGGCAGTTTTTGAAAGAGGCTCGACAACTCTTTGCCCAAGGCCAGCAATTCAGGGTCATTTGACATCAGTTCACCCACCAGCGCGCTCAACTCGCGCAATGGCCCCGGGTCGGCAACGGTTCTGATTTTGGGTCTGGTCCTGACGTTGACTTTCTCGATCCAGGCCCGTTCACCAAAATTGGCGATCGCAGTTGACCGGACCGATTCCTTGATGTGTTCGGGATCCGCTGCAATCTGGGCGTGCATGTCTGTCTCGCCGCCAAACGCCACCCGGGCAACCACCGGTTTGGGGTCATGCCGATTGAGTACCGTCTCCAGGACTCCTTGAAACCGTTCCAGGATCGCATCGATGCTCACCACGCCTTCCAGATCGACATTTACTTGTTCCCAGCGGATCACATCAATATGGTGACAGGTGATCTCAAGGGGTGCCCCCTCTTCCGCAGTCACCAGCACACACCCCTTGGTGCCGGACTCCCGGATATGACGTCCCTGGATACACCCGCAAAACACGACCGGCGGATCCTGCGCAACCATCTCAAACTGGTGCACGTGCCCCAGCGCCCAGTAGTCGTAGCCTTTGTTGACCAGGTCATCGAGCGAACACGGGGCATAGTTTTCGTGCCCTTCCCTACCGGTGAGGCTGGTGTGCAACATACCGATGTTGAAATATCCGGAAATCGGGTCTGGATAGCTAATCGCGAGGTTGTCCGTGACGGCAACCTTGGAGAAGCTTTGTCCGTGGATCGCCACTTTTAGATCTTCGAGGATTTGCGTTTCAGGTTTTTTGGGTGAAAGAACATGCACATTGTCAGGATACGGCAGGGTCCGTGTCATCTTGCCGGCAGCGTCGTGATTGCCCGATACGATGAACACCTTAATCCGGGCCTCACCAAGCCGCTTTACCTGCTTGATGAAATAAAGGCCAGTATTGTAGTCTTTCCAGTCGCCATCGAACAGGTCGCCGACAATCAGCACGAAATCCACGTCCTCATCAATGGCAAGGTCGATCAGATTCTCGAATGCGCGCCTGGAAGCCTGACGGATCTCCTCCACGGGGGCCCCCTCGTATGCCTCCAGACGATGAAGTGGACTGTCCAGATGAATATCAGCTGTGTGAATGAATTTCATGTCTTTATGTTCCGATTTTTCGGGCGAAAAAATTGAGGGCATCCTATAAGGTACTTCTGATCAACTGCTTCAGACCCGTTAATGTCCCTCTCCAGGTTGTTTTCTCGTCCACCATCATTGATACGATGACGTCCTTCTCTACACTTACCTCAATGACAATTTCTTCATCGCCAATTTTAAAAACCGCTTCGCCCCAACGTTCGGCAGGCAGGCCGGTTGTTTCGCAGTCATAATCGGTTCGAACTTCTGCCGTCATGCGAATTTCTCCCATGGGAACCTCCTTTGCAGCCTGAAAGTTGACATAATTTAATATTCCAACGTTACTTAATGATTTGCACACAATATGTTGTGTGTAGAGCTGTACATGAGGCACAAGACGTGCTGCCAAAAAGATTAAGTTGCGTTATAGGGTTAAGGTACTCACCGCAGCAAGACGGTTGGTCATTGTTTTGCCTGTCCGAACTATCCGAATGTGTTTCGATACCGGGTCTCGAATTCATCTAATGAAAAAGAATGGGCCTGGGTCCCCTGTTTTTCCACGGCGAAGCTGGCTGAAACTGATCCCATGCGGGCGGCATCAGCCAGCGGTTTGTTTTCGACGACCCCCTTGATGAGACCCGCACGAAACGCATCTCCAGCACCGGTGGGATCGATCACGTTTTCCACTGCAACCGAACCAATGGGGATCTCGTTTTGCGCGGTACGTACTACTGACCCGTTTCCACCCAGGGTGGTGATCACCGCTTCGCACCGCTTGAGCAGGTCGCCGTTTTGCATGCCGGTCGCCTTTTTGATTAACTCCAGCTCATAATCGTTTGAAATCAAATATTTGCATCCCGTGATCATATCGGTCAGGGCCTCGCCCGTCAGTGCGGGAATCGATTGGCCGGGGTCGAAAATATAATCGACCTCGATTTTCTGATAGTGTCGGCTGTAATGTTGCATATCGTCGAGATTCCCGGGTGCCACAATGGCAAAGGCATTTTCCACATCGATATTTTCGAATCCGTAGTTCGAGGGGTGCTGCATGGCCCCGGGGTTAAACCCGGTAATCTGGTTGTCGGATTTATCGGTGGTGATATATGCACCGGCGGTCAGGGTGTCATTGACCTTGCGGATTCCCGTTGTCGACAATTGGTGACGGCGCAGCCATTTTTCATAGCGTTCGAAATCGCTGCCGGCCGAGGCGATGATCAGCGGTGTCTCACCCAAAAGCGACAGGGAATAGGCGATATTGCCCGCCGTTCCGCCGAATTTTTCGGCCAATCCGTTCACCGTGAAGCAGACGTTTAACACGTGAATCTTGTCGGGCAGAATATGGTCTTCAAACTTCCCGGGAAAATCCATGATGCGATCGTAGGCCAGGGAACCGGAAACGTAAATCTGCATGATCTTTTTTCCTTTCGATCTATTTTCAGGTGATTTCAGCCATGGCGGGATTCAGTGATTTTAAAACCGGCGCCATTGGTTGCCGATGTTCGGGCGGTACCATGAGGACGGTCAGGGCGTGGTTGGCGAGCAATCCGTTTGCGCCCGGTATGACTGCACCCGTTTCGTAAGCATGTCGATTTTCTTTTTCCGACAAGTACAATAATACGTCCGTCAGATTGCCGGTCAAGCCACCCTGGTCGACATGTTCAACGAACTGCATCAAGACGTTATTCACCGATAAAATGAACGGATCCATGGTGGCGTATCCGGTCATGCGGCAATCTCTGCTGGAAACCATGGTTCGACAGGCCAGGGGTCTTGCTGTGTAAACTGCGCAAGCATCGTCAATTAACAGCGGGCAGACTCCCCTGCCCAGAGTATGTTCTTCTTCGGAAATTTCGTCACTTCCGGCGCAACGCCGGGCCAATGCGTTAATGGTGAGTTCCGGTATAAATCGAGATTTATCTGAAGAAGAGGATAGACGCTCAAGCAGATCCATCCCCTCGGTTTGATTCAAGTAATTGATTATTTGATATGCTTCCAGCGTCGTCATCGTCACATTCAGGGTGCAGCAGGCAGCGCATCCCCGATGGCAGGCCAGGAGGTGGCCGTCGAGGGTGTTTTCCAGCACCCGATAGATTTGGGTCAAGGCGGCGAGTTTTTCATCCATGTTTTAGCGTTCAACCATCTGTCGCCGGGTTTGAATATAGGCACTGCGGAACATGATATACGGATCGAGAGCGGAGTCTTTAACGGCTTCATAGTCACCGATATGAAAAGATAATATGTTTGTCAATTCAACGGCTCTGAAGCTGATGGGGATATACCAGGGGCGAAGATACGAGGCAGGGTAAAAAAGCCAGTCACCCACTATTCCGATCGCGTCCCGCAGAGTAGACGGACCGTATATCGGTAAAACAAGATAGAATCCGTTGTCGATACCCCAGGCGCCGAGGGTTTGTCCCATATCCTCCGGCTCCGGGTTCAGGGCGGGAAAATTCGCCGCCGGGTTTCCCAAGCCCAGTAAACCGGCCGTTGAATTGACAAAAAACCGGCCGAATTCCGCACCGGCGGAGCGGAACTTGCCTTGAAGCAGATTATTGGCCATCCGGCCGATGCCGGCAACATTGAAAAACATATTGCTGATACCCAGCCGGATCGGTTCAGGGATGACGAACCGATACCCCCGGGCAACCGGTTTCAGGCACCAGAAATAGAGTTTGTCATTGAATTGGAAGACGACCCGGTTGATCGGGGCGAGGGGATCGGCCACCAGGCAGGGATTCGTTGAAAATTCGTCTTCGAAAAAATCATCCACTCCCCCCCGAACTCTGTTTTGAGCGGGTTGGGTAGAGGAGACTGGTTGTGTCGGTGGTGATATAACCTTGCAGGTGTCTGTGCCACCTTTGTGGGCGCATCCAGATAGCAGGAGAATGAAAAAAAGACCGAGCGGTAAATACCGATTCAATCGCAATATAAAGGAGAGGCCTTGCATCGATTTTTTTCTCTTCAGCCGGTTGACGTGGCTTTTTCGGGTCCGAACGGTTTAAAAACGACGATCAGCCGGGGCAGCAGGGTAAGTGCGCAAACCAATGCAATGAACATGGCCAATCCCGTCAGCAGCCCAAACAAGATGCTTGGAATAAAATTGGATAATACCAGGATCGAAAATCCGATGA
>JAOZUU010000258.1 GCA_029938515.1 Desulfobacterales bacterium
ACACTGCGTTCTCAGAGAGAAAAAGCAGTTGATCAAAACGATAAAAAAATGGCGGCCATATATCGTCGCCGCATTACCCGGCTAAAGAAAAAATCACGGCGGGCGGCAGCCTGACAGAGGAGGTCCACATCGGCTGGAAAAATATTGACGAGTATTCATATGATTGATCCACAATCAGTTGCGTTTGATTTCGATGGTGTCGTGGCGGACACCATGAATCTGTTCCTTAAGGTTGCCCGGGAAGTCCATCAAATCAATCATCTTAAATACGATGACTTTACCTGTTATAATCTCATAGAATGTATTGATATCGATGCTGACACCTTGACCGATATCGTGGACAGGCTCCAGGATGGACGTTATACCGACCCATTGGAGCCCATGGCGGGTGCACCGGATGTCTTAAAACGGTTGGGTGATCAATACGGCCCTCTGATATTCATTACGGCACGACCGTACGTGGGACCGGTTGACGACTGGTTGCGGCAGACCCTGTCCCTCGATTCGGACATGATGGAAGTCATTCCCACCGGGTCTTACGATGCCAAAGCGGATGTACTTATCCAGCGCGGCATCTCTTTTTTCGTCGATGATCGGCTGGAGACCTGTTATCAAATTCAGGCGGCCGGGGTGGTTCCGGTGGTGTTCAAGCAGCCGTGGAATCGTGGGCAACATCCTTTCATGGAAGTCGGTAACTGGCGCGAGCTTGAAGCGATTATTGATTTATGATTATTTTAATGGGATAGGCAAAGGGCTGAAGGTAAATACGAAAGGCAAAAGATTGAGGGTTGAAATCGGAATCGCCATACTTGCTGATCGATCAATTCATCGAATCCCTTATATCAGAGAAAGGGTATTCGCTTCATACCTGCCGGGCATATAAAAATGATCTGGAAGCGTTTGCCGGCTTTGTGGCCTCTGACGGGAAATCTGATCAGAACGGGCACAAATGCCGACTCGACGAGATGGATGCCTTGGCGATTAGAAGATATCTGGTCTATCTGCATCGGCGCAATAAAAAGAGCAGTATCGCCCGAAAGCTTTCCACCATCCGATCGTTCTTTCGGTTTTTGGAAAGAAATCACATTGATTGCGGCCATCCCACCGATGGGATCCTGACGCCGAAACAAGGCCATGCCATTCCGGTCTATCTGCCCGTGGATGACATGTTCCGGCTGCTGGATTCCATTGATACCGGCACGCTTTTGGGAAAACGGAACCGGGCCATATTTGAAACAATGTATTCCGGTGGGATGCGGGTATCCGAACTGGCCGGCTTGAACATCATGAATGTGGACCTGGACAAGGGCACGGCACGTGTGTTCGGCAAGGGCAGTAAAGAACGGATCATTCCACTGGGTCGTTCGGCGATCAACGCTGTTCGCACTTACCGGAAGCGGTTGGCGAATAAAACCGGGATCGGGATGGCTGTTGACGGCCCGTTGTTTTTAAATAATCGCAACCAACGGTTAACGACCCGATCCATTGACCGTGTTTTAAAAAAAATCGCCGCCGATTGCGGCCTGACTATCCCGGTATCGCCCCATGCGTTGCGTCATACCTTTGCAACCCACATGCTCGATGCCGGTGCGGATTTAAGGATTGTTCAGGAACTGCTGGGACATAAGAGCCTGTCGACGACCCAACGGTATACCCATGTGAGCATTGACCGACTGATGGCCACATACGACAAGGCCCATCCAAGGAAATAAAAGGAAACTGAATGACAACCATCGCTTCGGATCACCCGCGCGGAACGGATCAAAAAACGTTTTATGGGACCACGATTTTAGCGGTGCGACATAAGGATGAGGTGGTGGTGGCCGGAGACGGCCAGGTGACCCTGGGCGATCATGTGGTCAAGCATCGGGCCAAAAAGGTCCGGCGAATTTACAACGATCGGATTATCGTCGGGTTTGCCGGTGCAACCGCTGATTCCCTGAATCTGTCCGAACGACTCGAAACCAAGCTGGAGCGCTACAATGGGAACCTGACCCGGTCCGCTGTGGAGCTGGCCCGGGACTGGCGGACCGATAAATATCTGCGCCGCCTGGAAGCCCTGATGATCGCCGTTGATGAAGAACGGATGTTTTTGATTTCAGGTAACGGTGATATCATTGAACCGGATGAAGGCGTGGTTGCGATCGGGTCCGGTGGTGTCGCCGCCCAGGCCGCGGCGATGGCCCTGATTGAAAATGCCGATCTGAATGCTGAAAAAATTGTTGCCGAGGCCATGCGCATTGCCGGCTTGATTTGTATCTATACCAACGACACCATTACCATGGAAAAAATGCCTTCAAAGACGTGAATATATTATGCAGGATTCAACGCCTAAAAAAATTGTTAAAGAACTCGACAAGTACATCATCGGCCAGGATAGAGCCAAACGTTCCGTGGCGATTGCCCTCCGAAACCGCTGGCGGCGACAGCAGGTGCCGCCCCCGCTGCGTGATGAGATTGCGCCAAAAAATATCATCATGATCGGCCCCACCGGCGTGGGCAAAACGGAAATCGCCCGCCGGCTTTCCACACTCACCGACTCACCCTTTTCCAAGGTCGAGGCCTCGAAGTTTACCGAAGTGGGATACGTGGGACGGGATGTGGAATCGATGGTGCGAGACCTCGTGGAACTGACCGTTAACCAGGGTAAAATCCGCGCACAGGGGGCGGTGCAAGGCCAGGCCGTCCGCATTGCCGAGGAGCGGATGCTTGATTTGCTGCTTCCCAAATCCGGTGGGCGTGAGCAGCGCAAGGCCGAGGAAGGGAAAGAATCCCAAATCGAGTTGGTGACCGCCACGGATGAGACCGGTTCTTCCACGCGTGAAAAACTACGAGCCATGCTGCGGGCCGGAAAGATGGATAACCGTTATGTGGACCTGGATGTTTCCGATCGATCCACCCCGATGGTGGAAATCTTCTCCAACGTCGGCATGGAGGAGATGGGGATCAATTTTAAAGATATGCTTGGCGGGTTGATGCCGAAAAACGTCAAGCGCCGCAAGATAAAGGTCCCCGAAGCCATGGAAATCATGGCCCAGGAAGAGGCCCAGAACCTGGTGGATCTGGAAAAAATTATCAAGGAGGCAATTCAGCGGGTGGAACAGACCGGCATTATCTTCCTCGATGAAATCGATAAAATCGCCGGTGGCAGCGGCGGCAGCGGGCCGAATATTTCCCGGGAGGGCGTGCAGCGGGATCTGCTGCCCATTGTGGAAGGCTCGACCGTGACAACCAAGTACGGGCCCGTTAAAACGGATCATATCCTGTTCATTGCCTCCGGTGCGTTTCATATGGTCAAGCCGAGCGATTTGATTCCGGAATTGCAGGGTCGTTTCCCCATCCGGGTGGAGCTGGATTCACTGGGAAAAACGGAATTTGCCCGAATTTTGGTGGAACCGGAAAATGCCCTGGTGTTGCAATACCGGGAGCTGTTAAAAACCGAAGGTCTTTCCGTTACGTTTACGGACGATGCCGTGGACCTGATTGCGACCATGGCCGAAGAAGTCAATAATATGACGGAAAATATAGGTGCCCGGCGCTTGCATACCCTGATGGAACACCTGCTGGAAGACATTTTATTCGACGCACCGGATCTACCGGAAACCCGGGTGATTATTGATGAGACATTTGTCAACGACAAGCTGAAAGACATTAAGGATGATGAGGATCTGAGCCGGTATATTTTGTAAAACATGATGCTGGGTACTGGATACTTGATGCTGGATGTTTGTTACTGGTAAGTGAATACTGGTTGCTGGTGATTTTATCGATCTGGCGAAGGGATCTTTACTTGCGGTGTTGAACAAGAAAAACAACCCATTGCCCCGGTATTTGAAGGTTGGGAATATACCGATATATAATTTAAATGTTTATGAGGGTAGAATTTTTTCCAGCAACCGGCATCCAGTAACAAGAATCCAGTATTCGGAAATAACCACATGACATCTTCTAGTATTATCGATACCGCCGACCGAGTGATAGCCGCCACGTACCAGCGTTTCCCAGTTGTGTTCACCCGGGGAAACGGATGTGCCCTCTACGATGAAACCGGGAAAAAATACATCGATTTCATCGCCGGAATCGCCGTGTGCGGACTGGGACACGCCCATCCACGCATCGCCCGGGTGATAGCCGAACAGGCCGCCACCCTGATTCATACATCCAACCTTTACTATACCGTGCCCCAGGTCAAACTGGCTGCCTGGCTGACCGGGCACAGCTTTGCCGATCGGGTGTTTTTCGCCAACAGCGGCGCCGAGGCCAACGAAGCCGCCATCAAGCTGGCTCGCAAGTATTTCAAAGACCAGTCCCAACCGCAACGATTTCGGATTATCGCCATGGAAAGATCCTTCCATGGCCGGACCATGGCAACTCTTTCGGCCACCGGTCAGGAAAAGATCCGCAAGGGGTTTGCACCGGTACTGGAAGGGTTCGATTTTGTCCCCTTTAACGATATCGTGGCCCTTCAGGCGGCCATGGGGCCGGATATTGCAGCGGTTTTGATGGAACCGATCCAGGGGGAGGGCGGCATTCGGGTTCCCGATAAAGATTATCTGTCCGCAGTCCGGCATCTGTGCGATGAATCCGGAACCCTCCTTGTTTTCGATGAAATTCAAACAGGAATGGGACGAACGGGACGGTTGTTTGCGTACGAGCATTTCGGAATCACACCGGACATCATGACCCTGGCCAAGGCCCTGGGAAATGGATTACCCATCGGCGCCATGTTGGCGAAAGAAGCGGTGGCATCCGCTTTCAAGCCCGCAACGCATGCCTCCACTTTTGGCGGGACACCGCTGGTGACGGTCGCCGCCCTGGAGGTCGTTCGGATCA
>JAOZUU010000259.1 GCA_029938515.1 Desulfobacterales bacterium
ACCCCGGACACTGCGGATATGAGCCGCATGCTCTGACCACCTGAGCTACATCGCCGAGTTTGTTGAGGCCGCTATCTACCAGTGCCAGGGATTAGAGTCAAGCCTTAAGGGGCTCGGAAAAAATAAATTAAATCCCGCCTTGGCGGGACTGGTCTTTCAGCCAGGATACGACGTTGCGCCAATGGTCCCATAAAACCAGTATGTAACCATCGGCGCGTCTTGTATCCGAACCAAATCCGGCGCGATTTTTGATTAGTTTATTTTTTCGGGGCCCTAAAGTGCCGCGGAACCGATAACCTCGACAGAAAATTCTTCTATGTCAGGCGGCAAGTCGGCGAAAACAATCATAAAGGGCAGGGCATGTTCGGATTTTACATTTAGTGTCCCGGCCCCGCCAGCGCCTAACTTATTGGTCAGATATCGTTGAATATCATCGAATGGCTTGGCGGCCAGGTCCTTGTCAGTAAGTATGTTGCCGCAATGAACCGACCGGGTAGCGACCAGTTTTCCTCCACCGGCGTAAATATTTCCCTTGATTTCAATAAATCCCCGCGTGCTGTTATATTGATTCAAAGCTTCACCGGTAATTACAAACAAACGCCCGCTTTTTTTGCTGGTTATAAATTTACCATCGATATCAACCGTTTTGATTCGGGCATTTCCCAGGTCGTTCGCCAGCTGCCCACCGCCACTCAGAAATGGAATGTTTAGATCACTTAGAAACGGTACCCTGACTCCCATGGCGTTTATCCCGAATAACATCGCCAGCAAAAGCAGGATGACCAGCGGCGCCATCAGCCATTTGCCGGTGCGCTGCCTGGAGGGTGTCTCGAATTTTCCCGGCCCGGCCATTTTCCCGGGGGGGATGACAGTGTTGGCGGGTTCCGTAATCGTCTTCGCTTCTTGTTGGACCTGTTTTTCAGTGTCCGTTACTAGTGTGGCTTCGGCCTGGATTGCCGCTTGGGCTCCCTCAGGTTCGATCTCTTTTTCCGTGACATCTGGTTGTTTATCAAAGGTATCCAGCTCCAGGATGGGCTGACTATCGTCGAGAGACGATTCTTCCAATTCCTTCAGCAATTTTTCATCGAGGTCGGATTCAGAATTACCTGTGAGTTCAAATGAGCTGTCTATAAGCGTCTCATCGGTGACTTCCGCCGGTGCCAGCAACTCATCCAGCACCGGAAGGTCGATCCCATCTTCCAGATCGAACGTTTCGTCCAGATCGGGTCGTTCCAGGTTAAGGTTAAAGACTTCCGCTATTTTTTCACGGTCAGTGTCCGCACTAATGTCATCGGCCAGCATTGAGCTCTCCTTTGATCGATTGTCGTGTGTCATCGGTTCCGATTTTTCCAACGACTCGTCTGGGGTCTCCTTTTCAAGACTGAGGGATTCGATCTGGTCCGTATCCAGAATGATATTTTCATCATGGCCGGAATCACTTTGGCCCAATTCGTCTGGGTTTTCCAGCTCCAGGTCGAGGGACTTGATCTGGTTCGTATCCAGAATGAAGTGCTCATCCTGTTCCGAAACGTCTTTGAGTCGGGTTTCATCCGTGGTTAATTCCAGCTCATCAAGGTTTCCCAGCTCCAAGTCAAGGGATTCGATCTGGTTCGTATCCAAAATGAAAGGCTCATCCTGTTCCGCAACCTCTTTAGGGAGGGTTCCATTCCCCGCCAGTTCCAGTTCGTCAAGGTCTTCCAGCTCTATGTCGACAGATTCGATCTGCCGTGGGTCCGGGTTGATGTTTTCATTCGATTCCGAAGTTTCTTTGGGCAGCGTCTCATCCGCAACCGCTGCCAGCTCGTCAAGGTGTTCCAGCTCAATATCAAAAGATTCGATTTGCCGCGGGTCTGGGTTGAAACCCTCATCCGGTTCCGAAGCTTCTTTGGGCTGCGTCTCATCCGGGGCGGCTGTCAGCTCGTCGAGGTTTTCCAGCTCAATATCAAAAGATTCGATCTGTCGCGTGTCCAGGTTGAAATCCTCATCCGGTTCCGAAGTTTCTTTGGGCTGCGTCTCATCAGGTGCCGCTGTCAGTTCGTCAAGGTTTTCCAGCTCCATATCAAAAGATTCGATCTGTCGCGTGTCCAGGTTGAAATCCTCATCCGGTTCCGAAAATTCTTTTGGAACAGAATCACTCGTGCCCGGTTCAGATTCATCCCGATCCTCCAGTGCCACGTCCTGGGATTCAACCTTCCCCGCATTCTGTTCATCTGAAACCTGCCCAGCGGATTCAATTTCCTTTATATCGATAGATGAATTCTTTTCAATCTCGGAAACATTGGCGGTATCCCGTTTCTCCGGTTGGATGTCTTCAAGGTCATCCAGATCGGATTCGAAACCCTGTATTTGGATCGTGTCCAGACCGGTTGACTCTTCAGGGGATAAAATATCTTCAATATCTTCGGCCAGATCACCGCTTTGTCCATGGAAGGCTAAGGATTCAGACTTAAACAGATCATCTGTTTTTTCATCGTCCTCGGTCGGCAACGGCTCCTTTTTAAGATTAGGGCCAATTTCAGCTTCAACATCCGCGATGACCTCCTTGTTATTATCCGCCACCTCACCGATTTCATCATCAAGCTCATCGAGGAATATCTCTTCGATGAATTCTGAGTCAGAGCCGGTTTCAATTGCATCCTTTAAGGGGGTATCAATCCCCGGGACGCTATCGAAGTCATCACCGAGTTCGGAAAGATCGAGCATTTCCGTGTCTCCACGTGCACCGGCTATCGATTCTTCACCCGCTGTTTCTTTTTTAGCCGGGTGTTCTCTATCGAGCAGTTCGTTCAATCCATCGTCAAGCTCGGATAAATCCAGAGTTTCCGTTTCTCCGGTGTATCGGTTTTGCACGGTTTCTTCGATCATTTCCTGATTTCCTTCGGAGAATGAATCGTCATCGGTTCCGAATATTTTATCAAGTTCATCTGCAAGTTCAGGCAGTTCCAAATCATTCGGGGCCTCTTTACCGGGCCTGCCCAGGATTTGATCCTCTTCATTTTCAGCCGTCTCCACCAGCGGTTCATCGAGCGCATGATCAAATCCGGATACCGCCATGTCACCGGATGCCAAAGGTGATGATTCGGAAAGGCCAACCTCATCTTCGGTGGGCGGTAAAGCCATGAAGATATGGTGGCATTTGGAACATCTCACCTTTGATCCCGTTGGTTGAATATATTTTCCGGCCAGGTGATATTGAGTGGCACATTGCTCACAGGTAATGATCATGCTTGACTCCAGTTATTTAACAGTAAAATAGCTCAGTTCAAGTTGATTAATAAACTTAAAGTAATCGGAAACGTAAAATTAATTAAAAAATTTAAGCAATAATTATGCCATTACAAAACAAACCGATATGCCATCGGCGATTATTCATTCATAATGCCATCGTTTTGTAATTTTTAATATTCGATCAGGATTTAATCGATAAATATCCGGTAGATTTTGAAAATAGCTGCGATGGCCGTGCCCATAATCGGTCAAATATTCTTTATTGATAACATAGCAGGTGCCGATGGCGGCGATGTTTCTTTCATGGCAAGCAGGATTATTTACCAAGACACAGGCCTTCACGGGTTTCGGATTACAAGAATGTAAGTAAATATGCAGATATTGTAAGGTTGAGATCGTACAACCATATCCCTATTTTAATAAGATGTTATTATTGACCAAATCTATATTAAGGGCTTTTGTCAAATTAATCGGCTTTTGTCAAATTAATTGATAAGGATCGAATGTACATCCGCTACAAACCCGTCTCGGCCAGTTTGTCCACAAGCTCTTTCTGAACCTCGGAAAGCTGTTTGGGAATGTCGATTTCGATTTTGATAAATAGATCTCCCCGGCGTTTTGTGTTCATGACGGGCAGTCCCTGGCCGGCCAGGCGCATTTTGGTCTGGTGTTTTGTTCCCGATGGGATTTTTAGCCGCTTCTCAGTGCCGTCCGGTGTCCGGACGGTAATGCTCGTTCCCAGGAGGGCTTCGGTTAAGCGAATTTTCTGGTTGAAATAGAGATCGGTTCCTTTGACTGAAAAAACGGAATCCGGGGTAATGATTGCCTTAATGAAAAGATCCCCCGCCGGTCCGCCATATGGGCTCGGCTCGCCCTTGCCGGTCAGACGCAGCTTTTTACCGGTGATCATTCCCTTGGGGATCTTAACCGTTAAATTTTCAACACGACCGTTGTGTTTAAAACTGACTGTTTTCTGGGCACCGCTGATCACTTCCGATATGGTGAGGGGCAGTTCGTAGACCAAATCGGTCCCTTTTACGGGTGGTTGCGCCGACCTCGAACCACCGAAATTTCCAAACGGGCCGCCACCACCGCCGAAGGTGAAGCGCGTGCCCCCCTGTCTCTGGCCGCCGAATCCAAATTCCCTGAATATATCACTGAAATCGAAATTACGGAAAATATCTTCCTGGGAATACCGTTGTTGAAATCCGGCCGATCCGAAGGTATCGTATTGTTGCCGTTTTTCCTTATCACTCAGGACGGCATATGCTTCGCTGATTTTTTTAAATTTTTCTTCGCCTGCTTTATCTCCCTTGGTATGGTCGGGATGGTATTTCATCGCCAGTTTGCGATACGCCTTTTTAATGACTTCATCAGTGGCTTTTTTATTGACCCCTAATACTTTATAATAATTCGTTTCGGCCATGTGGGTTTTTCCTTTATCGATTCAAATTTATCAGACTGCACATAACTATCTCAAAATAATTAAAATATTAATAATGTCAAGTTGATCTTGAATCCTTTTTGAGCGGATGGAATTCATTGTGAGCTTTTAGTGCCACCATGAGCACCGAAATAGCGGCCGGCGTGATTCCCTCGATT
>JAOZUU010000260.1 GCA_029938515.1 Desulfobacterales bacterium
CGTCATTCAGCGGCGACTTCCATGTTGCAACAAGGGGCCTCGCTACAGGATATTGCTGTCATCTTACGTCACCGTTCCATTCAGACTACGCAGATCTATGCAAAAGTTGATGTGACAGCTCTTCGGCAGATTGCCCAACCTTGGCCAGAGGTGAAATCATGTTAGCTCAAGCTGTGGAATCGTACCTGGCAGTACGTCGTGCTTGTGGATTTAAGCTCAAATCTCAAGGAAATCATTTGCGAAGCTTCGCAATTTATTCAGACCGCAAAGGGAAAGACCATGTTTGTTCTGAAGTTGCTATCGAATGGGCTGGATTGACACATTCTCTTCATCAGAGAGCCCGCCGACTGGGAGATGTGATACGATTTGCCAGATACATCAGTGCGGAGGATCAGGCCCATGAATTACCACAGGCTGTCTTTGGTAGCGAGAAACGGATGCGGCCCACTCCTTATATCTTTTCCCAGAACAACATCCAGCGTCTCGTGCAAGCGGCATCTCAGTCTGGTTACCGTACTTTACGTCGAAAGACTTATAGCACGTTATTCGCCTTGCTGGCATGCACTGGCATGCGTGTGTCAGAAGCAATTCACCTGCGCTTTGAAGATATTACCCCGGATGAACTGACAATTAATCTTTCAAAGTTTCGCAAAAGTCGCCTCATTCCCCTGCACAGAACTGCAGTAGTTGGACTCGAAGGTTACCTCACACATCGGCGTCCTTATGCACCCTTTGATGACCACGTATTCATTTCGTTACGAAGAAAACCATTACTTATACGTGATGTTGAAACCGCATTCCAGACTGCAGTCAGTAAAATCGGTTTGCAGCCGAGTGTGGCGGGAAAATCTCGCCCTACACCCCACTCGCTGCGCCACACATTCGCAGTGAGAGCGTTGGAAACCTGCCCGGATAGCCGCGACCACATTACAAAACATATGTTGGCGCTATCAACCTATCTCGGACATAGTAATATCTCGTATACCTATTGGTACCTGGAAGCAACGCCAGATTTAATGAGAAAAATAGCTGAACATTGCGAAAGTTTTGTTACTGGAGGGCAACCATGATTCCGATCGCAACGCACATTACGTCTTTTCTGCAGCAACGCTTACCTATCGAACGTCAAGCCAGCGACAACACTATTGAATCTTACGCATACGCTTTCAAACTCCTCTTTGAATACGCCAGTTCTTCGCTCAATATTCCACCATCGAAATTGGATTTTGAACAGCTTGATGCACCGTTGATTATAAAGTTTCTGAATCACCTTGAAACAGAGCGTAGGAATGGGGCAAATTCAAGGAATACTCGACTAGCCGCCATCAAATCGTTTATGCATTTTATGGAATATCGTGTACCAACCGCTTTGGAACAAATTCGACGTGTTTTGGCTATTCCAGTAAAAAAAACTTGTACCCGCCTTGTTAAGCATCTCACGGTTGATGAGATGCAGGCCATCATAGATGCACCAGATTCTACCAAACGGGATGGCATCCGGGATCGGGCAATGATTTACCTTTGCTTTGCCGGGGGATTACGTGTTTCCGAATTGATTGGACTGCGGCTTGACGATTTAAATTTTCAACCGCGCACCAACGTACACATTCGCGGTAAAGGACGAAGAGAGCGTTGCCTGCCCTTATGGAAGGAAACAACATCGGTATTGCGGGCTTGGTTGGCAGTAAGGGGCAAGGTCTTGGTTCCAGAACTGTTTCTCAATGCTCGTGGAGAATCTATGACCCGTTCCGGCTTCGAATATATTCTACGTAAGCACACTCGCACTGCTGCACAGTGTTGTCCCTCTCTGGCGTTGAAGCGGGTTTCACCACATGTGCTACGACATACCTGCGCGTTAACGGTGTTGCAAGCCACTAAAGATATACGGAAAGTCGCTCTTTGGCTCGGACATGTTAACATGCAAACGACTGAGATGTACATTCGCGCAGATCCTTCGGTGAAACTGGAAGCATTAGAATCTATTGTCGCACCAAAACTGCGCTCTGGACGTTTCAAAGCAACTGATGAGCTGATAGCATCGCTGAAGCCAGGCTCTCTTATGCGGAGTAAAAAGACATCAACATGACAGATTGGAGGGGCCCGTGAAGAACGGGCTCCGCATAACAATTAACTCTGCATTAAACCTCCCGTTTGCACAATGGGGAAGCATCTTTGATTCAACAACTGTGGCTACAGCGATTGCCGATCGTCTTGTTTACAATTCTGAGATTCTTATTATGGAGGGGCCGAGTTATCGAAAGAGGTCTTAATGATTTTTTAGAAAATCCCTGGGATTGGACGAAGGAAATCGTTGTCGGTATCTCCTGATACGCAGAGGTCTGGGTAGCGTTATGAGTGCTGGTTTTTATCCGATGTTTTTGGCTGGTTTTTAGACCGCTGATTACAACCTAAACTACCAGGGGCTGGAGAGCATACCCTGAAGAGCCATGCCCCGCTGATGCTGATAGTTCAAATATGGGTTGACCTGGAGTCCCTGACTCCACAAGCTGGATTGACAGCTCGATGCCATTTGAATCGCGGTGTTCGTGGCACCGAGCGCATCCATGAGGGCGTTCTTGTCTAGGTCGCGTTGAGCTTGACGTGTGCGGTAGTCTGCATAGACCGAGAGTGCCTCGGCATGATACCTCGCACACCCCAGCCCCGTTGTCGCTTCGATCGCCCGCCTCGCTGCTGCAACCGACTGGTCGAGCGTCACGGGAGACTCTCTGACATTCATAAACAGCGCCTTCTCCAGGCAGGCGATGGCTTCGACAGTGCCTGACTCAGCCACATCGGCAGCATAATCCAGCATAACGTTGATCTGAGCGAGTCGTTGTCGGTATGCAGGTGTACCCACGGCAACACCTTGCTTGTAAAAGAGCCGACGGGCCGCGGTGAGTATGGTCTTCGCCGCAAATTCACCGTTTCCTTCAGATTCCGCGATGCTTGCAAGGACATACCAGTTGGCCGTGTCATTCGGGTTCAGCGATACGGCCATATGCGCCCATTCGAAATCGGTTCTGTTCGCCACCGTCTGACCATTGACAGCTATGATCCTGGCAGTCATCGCCTTTTGTTCACGAGTCGACCTTGGTGATGATAACGTCCATGCAGTTATGCGCTCCATCTCCTCCTCATCCTGATTTTCAATCGCCCTAGCAAGATAAGGGCCGCTGAGGGCGCTCTGCTCAACCTGGGCGGTGGGCGCTCCCTGGATAGCTGTCAGAAATGGGCTGTATGAGGCTGTGGCAAACCCTCCGAAACTGCCGGAGGCTACTTGGTCAGTTCCGGCAGGCCCGGGGTATCGATCGGACAGGCAGGACTGGCAATTGTACCCGGCCGTTTCAAACCGGTGTGAATCAAGCTTCCCCCCGTTGAATATGGATCCCCCGTAATAATCGGCCACGAAGCGACCGATTCCTAGGTGGGAAAACTGGGCAGCGTGAACAAGTTCATGCCCAACGAGAGAAATACCTTCTGCCGTGTCTCGAATCGGCTCCCGGAAAACGATCACATCATAGAAGGTGATGGCATCTTTATCGCCTCCCATCGTGAGCATGGAAACAATATTCGATGAAACAACAAAGCGGGTCCGGTCTATCACTAGCTCTTCTCCTTGCCCGCAGGCAGTCCAATGCGGTGCTAACTGTTCCTTTACCCACTGGGGAAACGGATCGGATTGGGACTTGAGAAGATGATAGAGCGCAATTAATTCGGGAATGACCAAGTTGTTGGAAATGGCCCTCTTATAGTCAACATAGGAGGATAACAGGCCATCACCGAGGTCAGTCCGATTCAGTGGCACATCCCATAACAGAGTTTTTTGCGCATGCATGACAGGCCCGATCGTTCTCCTGAACTCGTCCCGCACTGCGGAAGGGAGAGCATCCTCGAATTTGGTCTTCGCTTTCAGGTAATCATCCCTGACGTGCCGCCGATAGGCGCGATCAATTTCGTCCGTTACCGGCTTGGTGACCGTTTGTACCGCAGAGCCAACGGTATTCCCTACTTCTTTGATAAAATCTCCAAAGCCAGCCGGAGCCGGACTGACGAAAAAAATGACGCAGATTATAGCTGATACAACAATCGTCAAACACCTTGTTCCAACATATTTGACGTGACGCTTACTTCCCTGAATGGTGGATTGATTCGATCTGAATGCCCCAGGTACATTCATGAACACCTCCTCACGTATGCGTGTTCAGCTCGGTATCGCCGGCTGTCTCTAGGATTCCGGATTATCTGTCTTTCATAACGATAAGCTCACTTGCCGCAAGGGAACTCAGCGCTTGCAACAACCACCGAAACACCAAAAGGGGCAATAGGCAATAAGCTCCCGCCCCTTGCGGTCAATGTGCAGCGTCTGGTTGGGCATTTACTTGAAATTATATTTCTTTTTGAAGTATTCATAGGCTTCATTTATTTCTTTCATCTCCCTTTCAGCCATCTCTTTAAGTTTCTCCCCGAGGTGGTTTACTTTGTCAGGGTGGTATTTTGCTACGAGTTCTCTGTAACGACGTTTTATATCCTCGACTTTAAAGTTGCTACTAAGGCCAAGTACGTTCCGGTAGTATTCTTCATCTTTTGTGTATTTACTTTCTCGATTAATATCAAGCTTATATTGTGTATTTATACAGAAGAATAGTCTATTGGACAACAAGAAAGATACCAAGACAATATACGTTCGTACCGGATTTGAGATTTGCACTGGCTGGATTAAACTATCTATCGTATGACAGACTTATGATGTTTCCTGTACATCTCCAAACCGGTCAGTGCTAAAAAAGATACTGAGGAATTGAGGT
>JAOZUU010000261.1 GCA_029938515.1 Desulfobacterales bacterium
CTTGAAAAATATCATCAGTTGTGTATATAATTAAAGCATAATTGCAGGTGGAATCATGCTTCGCACAGAAAGGGAATATATATCCTTTCCCCTTCTGATTTCCTTTAATTTTTAATAAAAGCAAAGGAGGGTGATCATGAAAGAAGAACTCATCAATTACGAAACCTTGTTAAAAGTCACAAGAGGTATCTCTCATTCCAAAGATCCGGAAGAGATTGCACTGATGACGGTAGACAGCATTAAAACTGCCCTGAATACGAAAGGGTGCTCTTTATTTCTGATCAATCGTAAAACCAATGAACTGGAACTGGCGGCCTCCTTTGGATTGAGTGATGAATATCTCAATAAAGGTCCCCTAAGTGCAATGCACTCCATTGCTCAATCCCTGGATGAGGGACCGGTGGCAATTTATAATGTAATGGATGATCCAAGGATTCAGTATCCCGAGGAAGCCAATAAAGAAGGGATTGCCTCTATTTTATCTGTACCAATTGTGGTTGGCGAACATTTAATAGGAGCGATGCGTGTCTATACGGCTGAGCCCTGGGAGTTTACTTTAAAAGATGTGAATTTTGTTCAGGCCCTGGCTCAAATAGCCGGAATGTCTGTTAATATGGCCAGATACGCTAAAGGGCTCAAAAGCAGTATCGATGTTCTGAAAACAATGAAAGAAGTTCAATCCCAGATTGCTAAAAATGATACGCCTTTGTGAATTTTCGCCTTTAAATCTTTAATCTGCAAATCCCGCTGTCAGGCGCGTGGACGGCCAAAAAACACAATCCTGCCACGCGGGATTATTTTTTACGAATTCATCAGCATTGAAAAATGGCAGAAACACCATTCAGCATTAAAACACGATTTACGGTCATACAAATCCAAATGCCGATCTTCAGGTCGGCCGGGTTGTCAATGAAGGGAATATAGTTGCAACGCTGGCAGTCTCAAAAAAAGCCAAAACTGGCATCCTTCCCCATTTGCATATCACTCTGGGGTGGTCAATCATCAAGATTGCATATGACCATCTCGACTGGAAATCCATAGGGGATCCTGATTTGCTGACCCTGATTGATCCTCTCTCTATTTTTGATCGAAATTACCGGACTAAACTCAGTTCATGACCATTTCACGCGGCCCCTTCCGTATCTTTATCACCGTACTGATATTGATCCTTGCCAGGCCATCCCTTGCCGATGAACCCGGAGGTCCCGATGCACCTTCCCGGACGAAACCGCTATGGGAGCTGCGTCTATTTAATAGTGTCGTGCGTCTGCCACTTTACCGCGGTTCGGGCGAATACAAAGTTTATTTTCTGCCCATACCATACCTGATCTACCGGGGACAAAATTTCCAGTCGGACCGGGGAGGGATACGGGGTGTTTTTTTTCGGTCCGAATTTTTGGAAACAACGCTCTCATTTTACGGTAATCCACCGGTCGATGACGAGGATACGGCCAGAGAAGGCATGGGGGATCTGGATCCGATCATTGAAGCCGGCCCGGCCTTAAAATGGTTTTTCCTGGGCCGACATCCCCGAAAATATTTTTACTTGCGTCCGGCCCTGCGTTGGACGGCATCGGTGGGACTGCCGGATAATTTTAAATTTCGTCATCGGGGGTGGCGGTTTCTGGTTAACCTGATCTACCAATACGATGCCCCCTGGGATAACAACCGATGGAAATTTGGGCTTAACCTGGGGGTCGATTTTGCCGATCGTCGGTACAACGGTTATTTTTACGATGTACCCGAAGAAGATGCGCTTCCCGACCGGCCCATTTTTGAAACCGATGGTGGATATGGAGGGTTGATGTTCGCCGGAAACCTGACCTACCATATCAACAAGCGTTTTTCCATCGTAGTCTATGGCCGCTGGGATGCCCTCGCCGGCGCAGTCTACCAAGACAGTCCGCTGGTTGAAGAAAAGAACAATTTTATCGGAGCAGTCGCACTGATCTGGAATGTTACCGCAAGTAAACGGCAGGTGGATTCCCGCTATCAGGAGAATTAGGGGGTCCCCTTATTTCATGCCGCCATTCACTGAAATCACTTGTCCGGTGATATAGGAGGCATCGTCCGAGCAGAGAAACCGGACCACTTTGGCCACTTCCTCCGGTTGACCCACCCGGCCCATGGGAATCATGCCTTTCAACCCATCCAAAGGAACCTCTTTAATCATATCGGTATCGATCAATCCGGGAGCCACCACATTGACCCGAATTCCCATTTGGGCCACTTCGGCCGCCAGCGCACGGCTGGCCCCGATTAATCCTGCTTTAGCCGCCGAGTAATTGGCCTGGCCCCGGTTGCCGATAAGGCCGGCGATGGAGGAAATGGAGACCACCGATCCGTGTTTGCGGCGAGCCATCTTCCTCAGCACTGGTTTGGTCACATTGTAGAATCCGGTCAGAGTCGTATCGACCACCTGATGCCAGTTGTCTTTCGGCATCATCATGAACAAACCGTCTTTTGTGATTCCCGCATTGTTCACCAGTACATCAATGGTTTTGTACCTTGAAAACAGGTCATCCAGAGCAGCCTTGGTTTCCCCGGCATCCGTCACGTCAAAAGCCTGCGCTTCCCCTTGCCCGCCGTTTTTTTCAATGAGCTTGATGGTCTCTTCCGCAGCCTCGCGGCTGGTTCGAAAATTAACGGCAACATAGTATCCGACGCGGGAAAGCTCAAGGGCGATTGCCCGACCGATCCCTTTACCGGCACCTGTGACAATAGCTACCTTAACATCATTGGATGCATCCATAACAATCTCCTCTTAAAATCTTATCGACTGCTAAATTTGTTTCGATCCATTTCGTCATTATTCTTGCTTGTAAATAAACGTCAAACCTCGTATTAAAGAGGTTTATTAGTACCTATTTGTTCAAATCACGTCATGTTTGCGCATGATTTATACCATAGCCAGATTTAATACTTAAAAAATTCTATCGATTTTAATAGAAAAGACAGAGCGAAGCAGTCTTCGCCTCAGGGCTACGCCGCTCAAGAGCGATACGACAAATCGTCAATCTTCAATTTGGTTCCGGCTTCGCCGGTTTGGGATATTGATACCCTAAATATGCAACTTTTGTAAAGAGATGTACACGATCCTATTATTTATAATCGCCTATCTGGCCGGTTCGCTGAATATTCCCATCGGGCTGTTTCGCCTATTGGGCCGGGAAGACCCGCGCACTCATTTCAGCGGCAACCCCGGCGTGGCCAACGTCTATCGTCAGGCTGGTTTATGGTGGGCATTGGTGATCTTAATCCTTGAGATGGGAAAATCAATAATAATTGCAGCCGCAGCCATCAAATTACTGCCACTTGAGCAGGTGCCATGGATCGGTTTCGGTTTGATTATTGGAAATCTCTACCCTTGCTTTCATCGCTTTCAGGGCGGTAAAGGCGTTGCCAATTTTCTGGGCTTTTCTATTCTCATCGCGCCCCTGGCCGCCGGGGTCGGCATGCTATTATGGCCGGCCGTCTATCTGATCACCAGGCAACCATTCATCGGTTCCTTCATTATGGTGGGGCTTCTTTCCAGCGGGATAATCAACCACTGCGGGACGGATGCCATCGCCGTAACCGGAACAGCGGCAGCAGCCATATTCATTTACTACGCTCACAAACAAAATGTCATCGAACTGCTTATCAGAAATGGGTTTATCAACGGAAAATAGTAGAATCTGATCAATCAAGCGCCATGGTTATTCCCGTTAATTTTCAAGATGGACCTCCCTTCAGTAGAGAGATCATGTAAAACAGATAGTTGATATAGGGGAAGATCCATTGGCGCTCCAGGCCCGGTCACCCGTTATTTGCGAAGGGTCAGGGCGGTACCGTAGGCGATGGCTTCCACACAGCCGACGCCTTTTTTGTTAGCACGCCGACCAATGGAAGCGGTTTCAATGCGGACATTAACGATGACACCGGCGCCGGGAGCCGCTTCCCTCATCCTTAGCAGCGCTTCCCGACGGGCCCTGTCCAGAAGGCTTTCGTAAGATTTAATCGTGCCGCCGAAGATATTCCTCAGGCCGGCCAATAGCCTTTTGAAGTAATCGACGGAGATAACAGCGCTTCCGCTCACCAGAGTGGCGGATTGGATCTGGTCCTCCGGATAGGCGACATCCTCCATGGTCACAATTGGCTGTAATAGTTTATCGGCTTCCCTTGTTTCGAGGGAGCGAAAATGACGTCTTTCGGAAAAACTCCCGATAAAATAGCCCATTGCAACGAGAGCAAGAAAAATAATAATGTCAAACATATGGTTCCTTTTTCAGGCCACCCGAACTGCGGTGCCGTAAACATACAATTCCGCAGCGCCCTGGGTGATCGACGAAGTGGAATACCGTACGTTGACGATGGCGTTGGCGCCGAGTTGCTCAGCTTGATCGATCATGCGGGCCGTGGCCTGATCCCGGGATTCCTGTAAAAGCCTAGTATAGCCCTTAAGCTCCCCGCCGACGATGTTTTTTAAACTTGCCATGATATCCCGGCCAATATGCTTTGCCCGGATGGTATTACCGGAAACCATACCGAAATGCTCGGTGATGGTTTTCCCTGGAACTGTTTCAATATTGGTGACGATCATTCAGTATCCTTTCATTGCCGGTGGGCTAACTCATTACACAATTTAATAAATGACAGACCTTTGGCCTCGTAAACACTGTTGTCTACCAGCGTACCGCCATTCCAGGCATCGTGAGTCAAAATGGATAAAATTGATTCGGTTATCAAAATATTATTCTCCTGAAAAGACATATCTTGATATACCCTGCCAGCATAGTTAAGGTGACTGCCGTCGTCAA
>JAOZUU010000262.1 GCA_029938515.1 Desulfobacterales bacterium
TTTTCCTGCTCCATCCACCGGTAGCCTTCCTTCTCGAAAAAGAGCTTTTTCAGGTTTCGCTTCGGTGCATTGGGTTCCAGGATCATCAGCCATCCATGATCGTATGGATCCTCATGGGCAATTTCAGGATGTTCCAGGACCTTATGGTTGACGGCGAGAACTGTACCGGTTACCGGCGAAAGAACGGCGGCTTTTTGGTTTGACCGGCTGAATGTCCATCCAACCTGATCCTGAATCAGCGATTCTCCCAATGGTGCCAGTTCAATCGCGCCCAGGGGGCCGAACAGCTTGACGATAAAATCATCGAAGCCGATCCTTACCCGTCCGCCATGCTCGAAGCGGGCCCAGCCATGGCCCATGTGGTAGTAATATCCATCGGCCACCTTGAACCCGGAAGCCAGTCGATATGACGGTGTTTCAAGTTCCTGGGAAAAATCCATTTCATCCAGCACCTGGTCAAAAGGACAGTGGAAACACTCATAGTTCAACGTGCAGATCTTGGGGGCTTCAATTCGACCGGTCAGGGCATGTCGGCATGGACGGGAGGTACCATCATACCTTTGCTTCAAATGCTCGACCCATCCCGGGGCGGCTGTTACGCTATCGATCTCTGCACTGAAACCCATGGCACGCCGCATTACCTTGTCAAAACCGCAGGTATTGCAATCAAAATTGTTATCACATTTTCGAAAGTTCACGACTCCGGCTTTCATCCAGATGCACTCGTCTTCCAGCACCCGGAACCCCTTAATCCGTTTTTTGTCGGCGTTTAATTTCATTTTTGTCGCCTCCTTTCTATTTCGAAATAACGGTCATCGGCCATCAGTTTTTACTATCTAAAATAGCAAGGGGCATGCCAAAAGGTAAAAAATCGTTGTTATTTAAATATAACTATTAGATATGACAAATAAAATTATAGGTAGTAGGATACACTTGGATAAGTAATGAGTACTAGGGGATAAACCGATATGTTCAATCCGGCTACACACTCAAAAATAAAAAAATTGAATCGGCAGGTTTATGTTTAAAATTGAATCGGTTATCGAGGTGTTGTTTTTTGCATCAACAATTGTAGCAATTGTTTACATATTGCTCCGGCTAAATACCCTAAAGCCGTCATTCCGGCGGAGCCTGTCCTGGACTCGATCCGGGAGCCGGAATCCAGGAAAACACTGGATGCCGGATCAAGTCCGGTATGACGAAATTAGCCTATTTAATTGCCGGGTTAATAACAACGCCCGATGTCTCAGATACCAGGAAATACTCGTATTGACCCGCATCGTAAATTACGCTATTCTTGTAGCACATTATTAAAACAAGCCATTTAACCGGGATCATGCATCCATGTTCAAACGTTTGTTAAATCTCCGCCACAGCCTTGTCTCAAAACTTATTATTCTTGTTGGTATCGTCTTGATTATTTCCATGGCGGCCTGGGCCTATTTTAATATCAATTATCAGAAAAAAAGGTTGATGGCACATATCATAGGGGGCGCCGAACAGCTGACCAACACCATCCGTTTTGGAACCCGCTATGCCATGATGCTCAATTCCAGGTGCGATATAGATAATATCATCAGCAATATAGGCAAACTGAAAGAAATAAGAAATATCCGTATCTACAATAAGGACGGCCTGATTACCTACGCCAACAACCCGACGGAAATCAACAGCAAAATTGACATCAAAGCGGATGTCTGTGTTATCTGTCACCGGACGGATACTCCCCTGGTTGATGTCGAATTGAGCGAACGGACACGAATTATTAACGCCGGCGAGGAGGGGCGCTTACTGGGGATTATCACCCCCATTCGCAACGAACCGGCCTGTGCCACCGGTGACTGCCATTTCCATCCCGAAGATAAAAAGATACTGGGTGCACTGGACGTCATCGTTTCCCTGAAGGAAGTGGATAGAGAGATTGTCAAGATGGAAAAGGGAATCATCGGATTCTCCGTTTTTGTTTTTCTGATTACCTCCGCCATCACCTTCGTTTTTTTATTTCGGTTCGTAAACCGCCCGATCAAAAAACTGATCCAGGGGACGCAGCACTTTGCCAAGGGAGATTATACAACCCCTGTGACGGTTTCCCAGAATGACGAGATGGGAATGCTGGGTGCCGCCATCAACCAGATGGGGAAGGAGATCGGCAAACAGCACGTGGAATTGAACAAGCAGCGGGATGAATACCAAAACCTGTTTGAGCAGGTTCCCTGCCTGATAACGGTCCAGGACCGAAATTACAAACTGTTAAAGTATAACAGGGAGTTCAAGGAAAAATTCGATCCGAAACCCGGGGAATGCTGTTATCATGCCTATAAGGGTCGGGACACAAGGTGTCCCGATTGCCCCGTGTCGCGTACCTTTATTGATGGCACACCCCAGATCACCGAAGAAACCGGCGTTAACAAAGACGGATCTCCAGCACACTGGCTGGTCCGGTCCAGCCCGATCCGAAACGATGCCGGCGATGTTATTGCTGCCATGGAGATCAGCCTTGATATCACCCAGCGTAAGGAGCTCAAAGAGAAGCTCGTACAGTCGGAGAAAAAATACCACGATATTTTCAACAATATCCCCAATCCGGTGTTCATGCTGGATGTTGAAGGGTTGAAAATTTTAGACTGCAACGAAAGTGCATTGTCGGTATACGGCTACCATCGGAATGAGTTGATCGGCACGTCCTTTACGATGTTGTTCACCGAAGGGGAACGAAATCATTTCGCCTTCAAATTAATGACCGCTACGCTTCTCAATCGGGTCAAACAGGTCAACAAGGCCGGTAAAACCATTTATGTCACCATCCGGGTCTCACCGTATAAACAAAACGGGCGTTCCGTGCTCCTGATAACGACCAGCGATATCACCAAGCGTCTGGAAGCGGAACAGCAACTGATTCAGGCCAGTAAAATGGCCACCCTGGGCGAGATGGCCACCGGGGTCGCCCATGAATTGAACCAGCCGCTGTCGGTGATCAAGACGGCGAGCAGTTTTTTCATCAAAAAAATTAATAATCAACAGGAAATTGACGACCAGATCCTGGAAAACATGCTGACCAAGATCGATTCCAATGTTGACCGGGCATCCAGGATTATTAACCACATGCGTGGGTTCGCCCGCAAATCCGATAAGAAGCTCATCCCTGTTCAGCTTAACGATATACTAAAGCGGGCCTTTGAAATTTTCAGTCAGCAGCTTAAAATCCGGGGAATCGAGGTTGTCTGGGATACGGCCCGGGATCTGCCCAGGGCACTCGGGGATCCGGATCGTCTGGAGCAGGTATTTATCAATTTGTTGATTAATGCCCGGGACGCCATTGAGGAGAAATGGGCAGGGGTGGCGTATTCTGATCAGGATAAGCGGTTGACGCTCAAAAGTCGGATCGATATGGATAAAGTGGTCGTTGAAGTATGTGATACGGGGGGCGGAATCCCTGATAGTATTCGTCAGAAAATCTTCGAACCGTTCTTTACCACCAAGGAAGTCGGCAAGGGAACCGGGTTGGGTCTTTCGATCAGCTACGGGATCATCAAGGATTGTAGGGGGCATATCGAGGCCAGACCCAATCCGGATGGCGGCACCTGTTTTGTGCTCTCATTTCCGCAATGGAAGAAGACAGATGAAGAAAACGATTCTAATCGTCGATGATGAAGAAGATATCCGCGATGTGCTGGCCATTACGCTGGCGGACATCGGATATGAGGTTTTGACGGCGGAGAACGGCCAGGCGGCACTGTCGCTTTTTAAAGAGGAACACCCGTCCATTGTAATGACGGATATTAAAATGCCGGTAATGGATGGAATCGAACTGTTGCGCCGAATTAAACAGGAAAACCGGGATACGGAAGTCCTCATGGTCACCGGCCACGGCGACATGGATCTGGCCATTAAAAGCTTAAAAAATGATGCCGTCGATTTTATCACCAAGCCGATCAATGTGGACATCCTGGAGATCGCCTTAAAAAAGGTGGAAGAAAAGATTCTATCCAGAGAAAAATTATTGGAGTACACCGAAAAACTGGAAACACTGGTGCGTGAAAAAATGGAATTAAGGGACCATCTATCGGCTTTAGGGCTGATGATCGGGTCCATTTCACACGGCATCAAGGGGCTGTTGACCCGATTGGATGGTGGCATCTACTTCGTGGAATCCGGACTTAATAAAGAAGATGTCGACCAGGTCAAGGAGGGTTGGGAAGTCGTCAAACTCGTGGTGGAACGAATCCGTAAAATGATCCAGGATATCCTCTTCTATGCTAAAAAGCGGGACCTGGAGTGGAAACAGGTGGATGCCGTGATTTTTGCCGATGAGGTGGCGAAAACTATCGAGCCGAAAATCAAAGAGCAGGGAATCGATTTTAGGCTGGATTTTGATACTGAAGCCGGTCAATTTTATATCGACCCCGGATTTGTCCAGTCGGCCCTGGTTAATATCCTCGATAATGCCGTGGACGCCTGTTTGAAAGACACGTCCCGGTCGGATCACCGGATCGTTTTCAGCGTGCGCCCCGATAATGGCAACATATTATTCGAAATCCACGATAATGGGATCGGCATGGATTCCGCCACCTTTGAAAAAATTTTCACGCTTTTCTATTCATCCAAGGGAAGAAAGGGGACCGGACTCGGCTTATTCATTGCAAATAAAATTGTCCGCCAGCATGGTGGCCGGATAACGGTAAAATCGACCCTGGGAAAAGGGAGTCACTTTACGATTTATATCCCCAGGGAAATACCGGTCGATGATGAAAATGCCGCCTGAAGTGGGCGATTTTTGTCCGCAGCCCTGAG
>JAOZUU010000263.1 GCA_029938515.1 Desulfobacterales bacterium
TCACCTCGCCCCAGGACGGCGTTGGTCCCGAGCCCCATCAATTTGCCCCCGATTACCACGGTCGGGTCCAGGCCGCCGGAGGCGAGAACCTCGGCCACCAGGGAAGTGGTGGAAGTCTTGCCATGCGCGCCGGCAATGGCCACGCTGTATTTCAACCGCATCAGTTCGGCCAGCATTTCCGCCCGTGGAATGACCGGTACGGCTGCCTGCCGGGCCGCCGCCACTTCCGGATTGTCGTCCGCTACCGCCGATGAAACCACCACCACATCCGCGCCGTGAATCTGATCGGCCGCATGGCCCTGGTAAATAGTCCCCCCCAGGCGTGACAGGTTTTGCGTGATCTCGGTGACAGCCAGATCCGATCCGGAAACCCGATAGCCGAGATTCAACAACAATTCGGCAATACCGCTCATGCCGATGCCGCCGATGCCGACGAAGTGAATATGGTATTTATGCTGATACATACGTTCCCGTATTTTGATCCCTACAAAATTATTGCCCGCGGGACGGCCGCCGCCACTTCAAACCCGACAATCCCAGCAGAGATAGAGCAAACAGTTGTTTTTTGACCATTATATTCAGACAATCCTCCACGATCGTCATGGCGGCATGCGGACGGCCAAAAGCCCGGGCCCGATCAGCCATGTAAATCAATGCCTGACGATGGGTCAGGTAGTACTGAATCAGGCGTGCCAGGGTTCGCCCGTTTAAGTCCTTTTCGAGAATCATCCCGGCCGCGCCGTCTTTTACCAGGACCCGGGCGTTTAATTCCTGATGATTTTCCGCCGCGAACGGATATGGAATAAAAATGCACGCTTTTCCCAGAACGGCCGCCTCGGCCACCGTGGTGGCCCCGGCCCGGCAGATCAGCAGGTCCGCCCGAGCATATTCGGCACCGATATCTTTGAAAAAGGGCTTCACCCGGCACGGCACCCCGTGGTCAACATAGGCCGCTCGCATATCCTTTTCGTCCGCCGTGCCGGTCTGGTGAATAAAATTTAGGCCGGTGGTATCCGCCAGTTCATCAAGCGCCGCTGCAACCGCCAGGTTAATGCTGTGGGCGCCCTGACTCCCGCCCAGTATCAAAACGGTCAGCCGATGCTGCTCGCCGTGATCCCGGGATGATCTTTTCCCGGCAAAAGTCAGTACCTCCCGCCGCACCGGGTTGCCGGACAAACAGACCTTTTTCGGGTCTCCCGGCATCCGCGTATTTTCAAACGAAACATAGATCCGCGACGCCAGCCTGGCCAGCAGGCGATTGGTCATTCCGGGCAGGATATTTTGTTCCTGAATGACCACCCGGATGCCCATCATCCATGCACCGACGGCCACGGGCGCGGCCGAGTAGCCGCCGACCCCCACTACCAGATTCGCCCCGAAGCGCCTGATTTTCCGTACGGCCTGACAGACCGCCCACGGGAAAACCACTAGGGCCGCAAGCTTGTTCCAGAGCCCTTTTCCTTTAAATGCCCGAATAAAAATCGTTTCATGGTCAAATCCCTTTTCGGACAGGGTCGTTTTTTCAAAAGGACGGTCCGTGCCGATAAACAGGACTTTGCAACCCGGCACCTTTTCATGAATCGCTTCCGCAATGGCGATCCCCGGAAACAAATGCCCCCCGGTGCCGCCTCCGGCAATCACAACGCGTAACCGATTGATCAATACCGGTTTACCGATTTTCACCGCACACCGCCCTGTTTTTTCATTCCAACCGATGGCTGCCCTCCAATGTTCATCAAGATACCCACCGAAATCGTGCTGATAACCATCGATGTACCACCGTAACTCAGAAAAGGCAGGGGCAACCCCTTGGGCGGCAACAGCCCCAGGGTAACCCCCATATTCACACATACCTGCAACGCGATGGCGGCCGTCAGTCCCAATGCCACCAGCGCGCCGAATGGATCCGGACAGTGACGGGCGATACCGATACCGCGCCAGACGATTACGCCGTATAACACCACAATAATGGTGACACCCACCAGCCCGACCTCTTCACCGATGACCGAAAAGATGAAATCAGTGTGAGGCTCGGGCAGAAAAAAAAGCTTCTGATAGCTGTGTCCAAGCCCCGTCCCCACAATCCCGCCGGTTCCGAACGCCATCTGGGAGTGAACCACCTGGTACCCCTGGTCGGAGGCATAGGCCCAGGGGTTTAAAAAACTGACCAGACGAGCCATCCGATAGGGGGCGCTAATGAGAAAATACGCAAACGCCGCCAGAATGACCGGCAGCGGTACAAGCAAATGAGGAATCCGTACACCGGCGGTGAACATCATGATCCAGGCAAGAATGGTCAGAATGACGATCGATCCAAAATCAGGTTCCATTCCAATCAACACCACCAAAACCGCCAGCACAATGACGTGTGGCACGAATCCGATAGAGAAAGTATCCAGTTTCGCCTGTTTTTTGGTGAGGGAATACGCCAGGTACATCACGAGAGCGAGACGCGCCAGCTCAGAGGGTTGAAACGTCAATCCGGCGAGCCCCAGCCACCGGGTGGACCCCCCGGCGGTAACGCCGAAGCCGGGAACCAGAACCAGAACGAGCAATCCGACAGCCAAAAACAGCAATGGATAAACAACATGCCTGAAAATTCGATAGGGAAAATGACAGCAAAGGAACATGGCAATGATACCGATGAGGGAAAAACCCGCCTGGCGTTTCAGATAAAAATAGCCGTGGCCGTGTACTTTTAATGACAGGGCCGAACTGGCGCTGTAGACCATGACGATTCCGAATCCCACCAGAAACAGGATAGGGAAAAGCAAGGCGGCGTCATAATTGAAATGCCTTTTGATCTTTTTTTTCGATTGGGTAGAAACTGTCATAGCAATTGTTCCACGTTCCGGCGAAAATCGTTTCCCCGGGCGGCGTAATTTTCGTATTGATCGAAGCTGGCGCATCCGGGCGACAAAAGGACCACATCGCCGGGTACGGCGAGATCATGGGCTTTTTGAACAGCGGCCGCCATGTCCCTGACCTCATCCGTCGGCACTACCCCGCCCAGGGCGGCTGAAATCACTGCTGTGGATTCGCCCATGACGATCAACCGTTTGACCTTGCCGGCGACCAGCGGGGCCAGGGAAGCGAAATCTCCTCCTTTTTCCCGACCCCCCATGATCAGGATGACCGCCTCGAATGAGCCCAGTGCCCGGGAAACGGCATTCACATTGGTTCCCTTGGAGTCATTAACGTACAATACCTCTTTAAAAGTGCGGACCGGCTCCATCCGGTGGGGCAAACCATCAAAATCATCCAGCGCCCGATGAATACCCTTCACCGTCCCGCCGGTGGCCAGGGTAGCCAGGCAGGCCGCGGCGATATTCTCATACTGATGGTCGCCAACGAGCCGACTCCGGTTTAAGTCGATCCAGTGCTCCCTACCGTCTTGTCGAATCAAAATCGTCTGGTTTGCCACGGCGGCACCCTCTTTGAATCGCGCCGGCGCCTGTCCATATCCGAAAAAGGGAAGGTGCCGGGAGGACCCTCCGGTCATCAGAGCGGCAGTAAATTCATCGCCCGCATTATATACAACGGTGTCATCCGGGCCCTGATTTTTCAAAATTCGTCCTTTTGACAGGACATACGCGTCAAAATCCGGGTAGCGGTCCAGGTGATCCGGGGTAATATTCAATAAAACCGCGACCCGGGGCCGAAAAAACTCGATGGTATCGAGCTGAAAACTGCTTACCTCAACCACCACGATTTCGGCCGGTCTTTCCAAGTCCGGGTACTCCACCAGCGGCCGACCGATGTTGCCGCCGACAAAGGTGCGCCGGCCCGAAGCTTCCAGCATCTCCCCGATCAGGGTCGTGGTCGTGGTTTTACCGTTTGTACCGGTCACGGCCACAATCGGCTCGGTGATGAATCGGGATGCCAGTTCAATTTCTCCCAGCACGGGTATCCCCGCCGCCCGGGCCCGGACTATCGGTTTGATCGTATGCGGCACCCCCGGGCTCAAACAGATCAGGTCGGCCTGCTCAAACAACCGGGACCGATGTCCCCCCAATACTGTTTTAATGCCTTTGGCCCGCAGCCGTTCGGCAATATTTCGCAAATAGGCCTGATCATCGGCATCATTCACCGTCACCCGCGCGCCCCGGTTTTTTAGAAACCGAGCGCACGCTTCACCGGATACCCCCATCCCGACAACCAATACCTTTTTATTTAAAAGATCCATGTCCAACCATATTTTTCCCGATGCCATGGCCGGAAATACGGGTTCGTTCATCTGAGTTTCAACGTGCTGAGCGATATCAGGGCCAGGGTAATGGCAATAATCCAGAAACGAACGATCACCTTTGGTTCCGCCCATCCTTTTAATTCAAAATGATGGTGTAGCGGCGCCATCTTAAAAATCCTTTTCCCCTTGCTCAGTCTGAAATAGCCTACCTGCAGGATGACCGATAAGGCCTCGATAACAAACAGGCCGCCTACCAATAAGAGGAGAATTTCCTGCTTGGTGATAACGGCCACGGTACCCAAAATCGCGCCCAGGGGAAGCGAACCCACATCCCCCATGAAAATCTGGGCAGGGTAGGCGTTGAACCATAAAAAACCGAGTCCGGCCCCGGCCACGCCACCGCAAAACACAGCCAGCTCACCGGAGCCGGCCACATAATGAACCTGTAAATAGTTCGCGATTTTGATATGTCCGGAAACATAGGCAAGAACCAAATATGCACCCGCGGCAATGATCACCGGCCCGATAGCCAGTCCATCCAGGCCATCGGTCAAATTGACGGCATTGGAAGTTCCCACAATGACCAGC
>JAOZUU010000264.1 GCA_029938515.1 Desulfobacterales bacterium
CATGAATGACATAAATTCCGCCAAAGAAACCCCTTTATCAAATGATGCCATTATCGAAATCAAAAATATGCACAAGTGGTTCGGGGAGTTCCATGTCCTGCAGGACATCAACTTGACCGTTCAGAAGAAAGAACGGATTGTAATCTGCGGCCCTTCCGGTTCCGGTAAATCGACCCTCATTCGTTGTATTAACCGGCTGGAGGAACATCAGCGCGGCCAGATTATCGTCGATGGCATCGAGTTGACCAACGATATCAAAAATATAGAAAAAATCAGGGCTGAAGTTGGTATTGTCTTTCAGCATTTCAACCTGTTTCCGCACCTGACCATTGTCGAAAATCTCACTCTGGGACCCATCTGGGTACGCAAAATCCCGAAAAAAAAAGCCGAAGAAACGGCCATGTATTACCTGGAAAAAGTACAAATCGCCGAACAGGCGCAAAAATATCCGGGACAGCTTTCCGGTGGACAGCAGCAGCGTGTAGCCATTGCCCGCAGCCTTTGCATGGCGCCAAAAATCATGCTTTTTGACGAGCCGACATCGGCCCTGGATCCTGAAATGATTAAAGAAGTCCTTGATGCCATGATTGAGCTGGCACAGGAGGGGATGACCATGCTGGTGGTGACCCATGAAATGGGGTTTGCCAAGAGTGTCGCCCACCGAGTGCTTTTTATGGATTTTGGACGAATTGTGGAGGGGAACACCCCCGAGAAATTTTTCAACAATCCTGAAAACGAACGGACCAAGCTGTTTCTAAGTCAAATCCTGGATTAATACATTACTTTAATAATCTATGATAACTATTTAATATTTATGAAAGGAGAAACCAGAGTGGCCACACAAAAATACCAGGTTCAGGAATTGTCTGAGTTTGCATTGGAGATTGTTCGCCAGGCCGGTCAAAAGGCCCTGACTTATTATGGCAAGGGACAGCCGGATACCAAATTCGATGAAGGATTGATTACCGAAACCGAATTGCACCTGATGGATTATTTCCAGGATCAGTTGAATACCCGGTTTCCGGACCATCAGATTTTTCGTGGCGGCCCGCTGGGAAACGAATATACCCATGACAGCAAGCGTTATTTATGGATTTTCGACCCACTGGATGGCGTGGCCAATGTTCAGGCCGGCATTCCCATCTGGGGCATCTCGCTGGCCTTGGTGGAAAATTTCTGGCCGGTGTGCGGCGTTATTTTCCTGCCGGCCACCGGCGACGAGTTCCAAGCCGTGGCCGGTCGTGAGGCCCTGCGGGGAGATAAAGTAATCAATACGGCTTCACTGGATAGTGTCAGCGATGAAAGCGTGCTGTTAACGTACTCCCGTTTCCACCAGCAGTACCGCACCACCTTCCCCGGTAAAATCCGGAACATGGGATGCACCACCGCCCATATCTGCTATGTGGCCCAGGGCCGGGCCGATGCAGCCATCATCGCCAATGAATCCTATCAGGGACTGGCGGCGGCACGCGTCATCATTGAGGCCGCCGGCGGTAAAATTTACAAAATGGACGGCACCGAATTTTTTCTCAATGAATACCTTGATGGCGGGCGGATCAGCGAGCACCTGCTGGTCACCACGCCGGGTATCTGTAATCAAGTACTGAATACACTTAAAAAAACCAATTAATGAACCCGATTGTCGCCATCGTCGGTCGTCCCAACGTGGGCAAATCGACCCTTTTCAATCGCCTGACGAAGCGCCGGGATGCCATCGTGGATAATACCCCGGGCGTCACGCGAGACCGGCACTATGGGGAAGCGATTTGGGATGAGCATTCGTTCACACTGGTGGATACCGGCGGGATCCTGGCGGATAACAAGGATGGTTTTGCTCAGCAGATCCAAACCCAGGTTGAAGAAACCATTCACGATGCCGATATTATTATCCTACTTTTGGATGGAAAAACGGGGCTGTCGCCGTTTGATCTGGAATTGGCCCGGATGCTCAGGATCGTCGAAAAACCGATCCTCGTCGCCGTCAACAAAATCGATGGTCCTGAATTGGAAACCCACCTATCAGACTTCTATTCCTTGGGCTTTGATGACCTTTATCCTGTTTCGGCGGAACATCGATATGGCATCTCCGACTTTCTCGATACCCTGATCGCTACATTTGATTCCCAAAAAGAGGGAGCCCAAGATAACCCATCGAATGACATGATTCGCCTGGCCGTCATCGGCCGCCCCAACGTGGGTAAATCATCCCTGGTCAATAAAATCCTGGGTGAAGAGCGGGTAATGGTCAGCCAAACTCCCGGCACCACCCGGGATGCGATCGACACCACCTGTGAAGTGGATGGCCGGCGTTACCTGATTATCGATACGGCCGGTATTCGCCGTAAAGGCAAGGTTCAGGCACGGCTTGAAAAATTTTCCATTATTAAAGCCCTTCGGAGCCTGGAACGATGTCATCTGGCCCTTGTTGTTTTGGACGCGGACGAGGGGATTACCGACCAGGACATCAGTATCGCCGGATACGCCCATGAACGCGGCTGCGGCTGCATCCTTTTGTTAAACAAATGGGATATCGTTGAAAAAGACACCTATACCGCGGATCGGTATATCGAGGACCTGCGTTCAGCGTCCAAATTCCTGAGTTTCGCGCCGGCCATGACCATTTCAGCCAAAACCGGCCTGCGTGTCAGTAAAATTTTCAACCTCATTAACGAGGTCCACCAACAATATACCATGAGAATTGGCACCGGCCCCTTGAACCGAATTTTTAAGCGAGCCGTGGCCAGGAATGAACCATCTATGCATCGAGGTCAGCGGATCAAATTTTTTTACGCCACCCAGTTATCCACCGGGCCGCCGACTTTTTTGGTCTTTGTTAATTATCCCAATGCCGTCCACTTTTCGTATCGCCGATACCTGGTTAACCAGATCCGGTCGAATACCGGCCTGAATCATACGCCCATTCGTTTATATTTTCGAAAACGCGGTGATCGCCGAAAGTGAAAACGAAAGAGCATTCCAGGTGAAACCTTCCGACAATCCCGAAAAAAAAGCACCCGACGATTCCCGCCCCCTGGCCGACCGCGTTCGCCCCGGAAGCCTGGATGAATTTGTCGGTCAGCAGTCAGCCGTCGGAAAAGGCACGGCGATATATCATGCGATCAAAAACGACCGCATCTTCTCGATGATCCTGTGGGGGCCACCCGGTTGCGGCAAGACCACCCTGGCCCGGATTATGGCCAACGAGACCGATGCCCATTTCGTTCAATTCTCGGCGGTGCTTTCCGGGGTAAAGGATATCCGGGCCGTGATAAAAACGGCCAGAGAGCAACAACAGATGCACCAGAAAAAGACCGTCTTGTTCGTGGACGAAATCCATCGTTTCAATAAAAACCAGCAGGATGCCTTTCTTCACCACGTGGAAAGCGGCCTCATCACCCTGGTGGGCGCCACCACGGAAAACCCGTCCTTTGAAGTGATTCCGGCCCTTTTATCCCGCTGCCGGGTCATCGTACTTGAATTGTTAGCGGATGAGGATATCGAAGCCATTCTCCGCCTCACCCTGGCCGACAAAAAAAACGGATACGGCCACCTGGATATTTCCCTTACGACAGATGCCCTGACGCACCTGGTTCAGATCGCCGCCGGTGACGCCCGCACTGCCCTAAACGGCCTGGAGCTGGCCGTATCCCTGGCAACAAGTGACGCTTTGGTAAACGATCAGCCGTACGAAATTACGGTGGAAAACACCACCCGCGCTCTGCATAAAAAAGCGATGCTATACGACAAGGCCGGCGAAGAACATTACAACCTGATCTCGGCCCTGCATAAAAGCCTGCGGGGAAGTGATCCGGATGCGGCTCTGTACTGGCTGGCCCGGATGCTTGCGGGCGGAGAAGACCCCTTGTACATTGCCCGCCGGATGGTCCGATTCGCTGCCGAAGATATCGGCAATGCCGATCCCAATGCCATGGCCGTGACGCTGAACGCCATGGAAGCATTTCGCTTTCTGGGACATCCCGAGGGAGATCTGGCCCTGTCCCAGGCGGCGATCTACCTGGCCACGGCCCCTAAAAGCAACCGGGTGTATACAGCCCATAAGGACACAGCCCGGATCGTCAAACAGACCGGCCCGCTTCCCGTCCCTTTTCACATCCGCAATGCGCCCACCCGATTGATGAAGGATCTCGGTTACGGCAAGGATTACCGCTATGCTCACGATTACAAGGACGGTTATGCTTTTCAGGATTACCTGCCGTCGAAATTGCAGGACCGTTTTTTTTACCATCCCACCGATCGAGGGTATGAGAAAATCATCAAACGGCGCCTCGACCAATGGCGCCGGATCAAAACCAAACAGCGCACGAAAAAAATCGTCAAGAAAAAAGATCCAGCCAAGGTGTAAAACGGCTAAGACGGCAAACGGGCCAATAACGATGACATCATTGACGATTGTATCGGGTTAATTTATAAAAACATATAATCAGCCACGGACCCGTCTTCACGCTGCGCCTCAGGCTTCCGTCTTCGCTAATAGCTTCGCCGGACAAGACGACCCGACAAGTCGCTGAAGCTTCAGGTTTCGTTATTACTTCGTCCTGAGACGTCGCTGTTGCAGGCCACACACAGGCGTGTTTTCTCACTCGTGTTGTACTTTCTTCTCCACCTGTTTTAAAAAAAGCGTCTGTGCAAGTCTGTGTGGGTCTGTAGCAAATAAAAAGGAGACCTGCCATGTCCTGTTATTTCAGACATATGAAAGATGTCTTGGCCGAGGCCGGGATCGAGGTGACGAAAGAGAACAAGAAAA
>JAOZUU010000265.1 GCA_029938515.1 Desulfobacterales bacterium
AAAGATGATACGGCAGTCCGGCAGTCGGGTTTTAGAGGAAAAAGCCGGCGAGCTGTTAAAGAAATTTTTCCCTTGACATTTAGGATTTGACATGTTCAAAGGTTGAACACTTGAGCGTTCATTTTATGAACACTGTCGCTTTGCAATTGATTGTTTCTCCCCAAAACCGTTTTCTAAGGGATGTTGGTATTGGGTCAAGATTAACATTTTGTAACCCACCCGGCGGAGCCATACCCATCTTATCCGTCCACACTGATCCAATTAAAAAAAATTCAAATGGATAACCAAGCACTACGAACACTTCAGCTTTTAGAAGAAATCGACCAAAACCATGCGCCCAGTCAGCGGTATCTGGCCAAGCAATTGAATGTTTCGCTGGGTCTGATTAATTCGTTTATCAAGCGATTGGGTAAAAAAGGATATTTTAAAATCACCACGATTCCTAAAAATCGGGTTTCTTATATTTTAACCCCCAAGGGGATCGCTGAAAAAAGCAGGCTGACCTATGAATATATCCACCATTCGTATCAATTTTACAAAGGCGCTCGAAGTAAATTGAGTCTCCTTTTTCAGGAACTTGTAGAGGCCCACGTTCACCGGGTAATTCTTTATGGAATCGGTCATTTTGCCGAAATTGCTTATATTTCTTTGCAGGAAACACCTATCCTGATGGTGGCAATGGTTGATGACAACAAGCCCGGTCAACAATTCATGGGAAATATGGTGATTGACCCATCCCGGATGAAACATCTGTCTTTTGACCGGGTGATCATAACGGCCATCAGTTCACGCAAGATCATTAAAGACAAATTAATCGAAAAAGGGGTTTCGGCTGAAAAGATCGTTATCCTTAATTAGATAAGAGAAGGATTAGATAAGAGAAAAAACGACTATGAAATTTATCGATTTGGCAGCCCAGCAAAAACAGATACGCCCGCAAATTGAGACCAATATTCACCAGGTTTTAGACCATGGGCAATACATATTGGGTCCTGAGGTAACCGAGTTGGAAAAGCGGTTGGCCACTTTTTGTGATGTCAAGCACGCGTTGGCATGCGCTTCAGGAACCGATGCACTACTACTATCCTTACTGGCTCATAATATCCGTCCGGGAGATGCGGTTTTTACGACACCATTTACGTTTATTGCCACAGCGGAAGTCATTCGGTTGATCGGTGCCGTTCCCGTCTTTGTCGACATTGAACCGGATACTTATAATGTCAGCCCGTCAAAACTGGAACAAGCCGTCAAAGCGTTAGAAAAGACGGATAATCGTATCTATCCATTACCGCGGATTCAGAAAGCGGAAGCTGAAATAAAACCGAAGGCCATCATTGTCGTGGACCTGTTCGGACTACCGGCGGACTATGACCGGATCAATGCCATCGCCGAAAATAAGGGGCTTATCGTTATAGAAGACGCCGCCCAGTCTTTTGGGGCTCGTTACAATGGGAAGCCAGCTTGTGGACTGGCCGATACGGCCTGTACGTCCTTTTTTCCGGCCAAGCCGCTGGGCGGTTATGGTGATGGGGGGATGTGTTTCACAAACAGTGATACGATTGCCGAAAAAATTCAATCTTTACGGGTTCACGGAAAAGGCGCCAATAAATATGACAATATCCGTATTGGCATTAACGGCCGTCTGGACACCCTGCAGGCGGCCATTCTATTGGCAAAGTTCGATGTTTTCGAAGATGAAGTCAGAATGAGACGACAGGTAGCGGATCGGTACACGCAACTTTTGGCCGAATCTGACCTGGTCGTACCATTGGAACCAAGGGGCTTTGAGAGCATTTGGGCCCAATACTCCCTTCTGGCCAGAAACCAAGACACCCGCCGGACGATTCAGGAGCGACTTGCCGGGGCTGGCATCCCAACGGCGATTTACTACCCGATACCGCTGCATCTGCAGACGGCATTCGCCGACCTTGGTTACAAAGACGGGGACTTTCCCGTCAGCGAAGACTGCTCACGGCGGATATTCAGCCTGCCGATGCACCCATATTTGACCATTGAGCAACAAGAAAGAGTGACACAAACGATGATTGATGTTTCATAGTATCGTTTATAGCAAAAAAAGGGACCGAAGAGATTCGTAACCTATTAAAAATTAGGAAGTGATCAACAAGGGGAGGGGTAGTAAAAAAATGAAAAAAGACTTCAAAAAAAATATTCTGTGTATTGGGGCGGGGTACGTGGGCGGCCCGACGATGGCGGTAATCGCACACAAGTGCCCGCAATATAAAGTTACTCTCGTGGACGTTAATCACGAGCGGATCAGGGAATGGAATTCCGACCGATTGCCCATTTATGAACCCGGGCTCGACGATGTGGTCATGGCCGCACGTGGGAAAAATCTATTTTTCAGTACGGATATTGAAAACAGTATCCGGGAGGCCGACATTATTTTCGTCAGCGTGAACACGCCTACCAAGACCTTTGGCGTCGGTGCAGGCATGGCTGCGGATTTGCAATACTGGGAAAAAACCGCCCGCCAAATTCTAGAATGCTCGGAATCGCCGAAGATTATTGTTGAAAAAAGCACTTTACCTGTTCGTACGGCTCTGGCCATGGAACGAATACTCAACTCGGATCATGACAGCCTGCGCTTTGATGTCCTGTCTAATCCCGAATTTCTGGCGGAAGGGACCGCAGTCAACGATTTATTACATCCGGATCGTGTACTTGTCGGATCTCGCTTGACCGATTCCGGTATTGCCGCGCGACAGCAGATCGTCGATATTTATGCCAATTGGGTCCCCCGTGAAAAAATTTTAGCATCGGATGTTTGGAGCAGTGAATTATCGAAACTTGTTGCTAATGTATTTCTTTCCCAACGAATCTCTACAATCAATGCCATTTCGGCGATCTGTGAAAAGACCGAAGCTGATGTAACCAGAGTCGCCAGAGCCGTCGGGATGGATCACCGTATCGGTGCCAAATATCTCAATGCCAGTATCGGGTTCGGGGGTTCATGTTTTAAAAAGGACATTCTAAATCTTGTGTATATTTGCAAAAACTATGGCCTGAATGAAGTGGCCGATTATTTGCACAGCGTCGTCAAAATGAACGACTATCAAAAAGAACGTTTTGTGGAAAATATGCTTCAGGCCATGTTTAATACGTTGGCCGGCAAGCGAATATGTATCTTCGGTTTTGCGTTCAAAGCCGATACCGGAGACACACGGGAAAGCCCCGCCATCTATATTGCCAAACGGCTGCTCGAAGAGCAGGCTGACCTGGTTGTCTCCGACCCCAAAGCCTTGCGCAATGCCAAGGAAGATCTTTCCGATGAGGGAGGGCACGTTGAATTTATTGAAGATCCTTACCAGGCGGTATCCGGTTGTCACGCGATTGCCGTCCTGACGGAATGGGATTTATATAAGTCTCTTGATTACCAAAAAATATTTCAAAAAATGATCAAACCGGCATTTATTTTTGATGGACGTAATATTATCGATCATCAACGCTGTTTTGATATCGGCTTTAACATATATCCAATCGGTAAGCCGCCGTTAACACATTTAGGCTAACTTTGTCCCTGGAGGCTTTTTTATGAAAGGAATCATTCTGGCCGGCGGATCAGGCACACGCCTTTATCCTATTACCAGAGTCGTCAGCAAGCAATTACTACCGGTATACGATAAACCGATGATTTACTACCCGCTTTCCGTGTTGATGCTGGCGGGTATTCGGGAAATTTTAATTATTTCAACACCGGAGGATTTACCGAGATTTGAAGCGTTGTTGGAAAACGGATCTCAATGGGGACTTTCATTTTCATATGCCGAACAGCCCAAACCCGAGGGTCTTGCCCAGGCGTTTATCATCGGCCGCCGGTTCGTGGGAGACGATACGGTTTGCCTGGTCCTGGGGGATAATATTTATTATGGCCATGGGTTGTCACAAAAGGTGACCCGGGCGGCAAAGTTAACGGAAGGGGCGACGATTTTCGGATACTGGGTACGTGATCCGGAAAGGTACGGCATTGTAACCTTTAATGATGCGGGGCAGGTCGTTCGCCTGGAAGAAAAACCGAAGGCTCCCCAATCCAATTGGGCCATTACCGGCCTGTATTTTTACGATAACCAGGTGCTCGATATCGCCGCGGAGATCAAACCATCGGATCGGGGGGAACTCGAAATTACCGATGTCAATAGCGCCTATCTATCAATGAATAAATTATATGTTGAAAAAATCGGGCGTGGAGTGGCATGGCTAGATACGGGAACCCATGAGAGCCTCATGGAGGCGTCGAGTTTTATAGAGGTTATTGAAAAGAGACAGGGGTTGAAGGTCGCCTGTGTGGAAGAAATCGCCTATCATAGAGGATATATCGATGCCGAGCAGGTTACCAGACTGGCCAAACCATTGGAGAAAAACGGATATGGCCGTTATTTACTTAATATGATTGGTACGGAAATAAATGAATAGAAAGAATGATATGAAATTGCTTATCATTGGGTCGAATGGCCAGCTCGGATGGGAGCTTGGGAAAAGAGGAAACCGGCAAGAGTTCGATACCGTTTGCGTCGACTTACCCGAATTTAACATTACCGATCAAGTCCAGGTAGCGGCCCAGATCGAGAAGTCGGCACCGAATCTGGTCATCAACGCGTCTGCTTATACGGCCGTGGACAAGGCCGAATCCGAACCCGAACTTGCATTTGAAGTGAACGAAAGAGGGCCGTCGTATCTGGCTGACGCATGTAGCGCCCATGAAATCCCCATGGTTCACGTATCCACGGATTATGTTTT
>JAOZUU010000009.1 GCA_029938515.1 Desulfobacterales bacterium
GTGACCGATTTTGCCAAACGCAACAAGGTCCTTTATGTTGCTGCCGAACCCCTCTCGGATGCCCTGGTCTGGGCCAAAGGCAACCGCTATACATTCCGATTGCGCCCATCGACCTATATGCAGGCGGCCATGCTGGCGGCGGAAGCTGCCAAAAATCCCGCTAAAAGATGGGCCACCATCGCGCCGAACTATGCCTATGGTAAAGATGCGGTCAAATCCTTTAAAAAAATACTAAAAAACATTCGTCCCGATGTGGAGTTCGTGGCCGAACAATGGCCGGCGCTGTTTAAAATCAATGCCGGTTCTGAAATCCAGGCACTGGCCGCCGCCAAACCCGAAGCGGTCTACAATGTAACCTTTGGCGGTGACTTGGCCAAATTTGTCCGGGAAGGTAAATTGCGCGGGTTTTTTAAAAATACCTTTGTGGTCAGCCTGCTGACCGGAGAGCCCGAGTATATCGATCCTCTCAAGGGTGAAGCCCCCGAAGGATGGCTGGTCACCGGCTATCCATGGAATGATATTAAAACACCGGCCCATGATAAATTTCTTGCATCCTATCAAAAAAAATTTAACGACTACCCCCGTACCGGTTCCCTGGTGGGCTATAACGTGATGATGGCCGTGGCCGCCATGCTGAAAAAAGCAGGTACCACGGACACCGAAAAGATGGTGGATGCCATGGAAGGTCTTACCTATGATTCCCCGGTGGGACCGGTTCATTTTCGTAAAATCGACCACCAGTCGACCATGGGCGCCTATGTGGGCTATACCGCCTTGCAAGATGGCAAGGGAAAAATGGTCGATTGGAATTATAAAGATGGAAAAGACTTTTTGCCCAGTGATGATGAAGTCAGGCAACTGAGAGCCGAATAAAAGCCACGCTTAGTTAGCTATCCGTTAACTATCCGGCCACCCATTGATCGGGTGTAAATCACAGCTATCAGCTTGCAAAATTTAAAGAAAATTCCCCCTGCCCCCCTTTAAGAATAGAGAGGACCTTATCCTCCCCCTTTTTTAAAGGGGGATAGGGGTGGATTTTACTAACAGTGGTGAATTACACGCCCCCATCATTTATTTGGTGGTACAATTGGCAACTGGCCGACTGCTTAACCGACAAGAGGAGCACCAGCTTGGGTTTTTATATCGTCCAGATTCTCACCGGGCTTTCGGATGCGTCGGCCTTGTTTCTCGTGGCTTGCGGTCTGTCGCTGATTTTCGGCGTTTCCCGTATTGTTAATATGGCACACGGTTCTTTTTACATGGTCGGTGCATACCTGGCTTACTTTTTTATCGACAAACTACCCCATGGCCCCTTCACCTTCTGGATCGGTATTCTACTGGCAGCGATAGCCGTGGGCCTGATCGGACTGATCGTTGAGGTGTTTTTGCTAAGGCGACTGTATCATACACCTGAACTGTTTATCCTTTTTGCTACTTTCGGCATCGTATTAATCATTCAGGATCTGTCCCGGTGGCTGTTCGGCGCCGAAGACCTCCTCGGCCAACAAGCACCCGGACTTTCCGGCAGTATCAATATCATGGGCAGCTATATTCCCCAGTATGACTTGGCCCTGATTGTTATCGCACCCTTGATCCTCGTGGGCCTCTGGCTGCTGTTAACCAAGACCCGTTGGGGGATCTTGGTACGTGCCGCCACCGAAGATCGGGAAATGTCGGATGCCCTGGGCGTAAATCAGACCTGGCTTTTTACCAGCGTCTTTTTTCTGGGCTCATTCCTGGCCGGGCTGGGTGGTGCGGTTCAATTACCAAAGGGCGGGGCGGATTTGCTGATGGATTTAAATATCATCGCCACCGCCTTTGTGGTTGTCGTGGTGGGTGGCATGGGAAGTATCCCGGGCGCCTATTTAGCGGCGGTCATTATCGGCGAACTCAATGCATTCGGGATCCTGGTTTTTCCTGAAAGTACGCTGGTCATGATGTTTTTAGTCATGGCAGTCGTGTTAATCATTCGGCCATACGGCCTGCTGGGAAAAGAAGAAGCCCCTGAGCGCGGCGATACCACGGCATCCGTATCGATCATCCGGCCGGCATCCCGAAAGCTGAAAATAGCCGGCGGCATATTCCTTGCGATGATCCTGGTTCTCCCTGCCGTGGCCAGCACCTTCCAGCTGGTGCTGATGACCGAGATCGCCCTTTTTGCGCTCGCTTGCATGAGTCTCTATTTCATTATGGGGCCCGGTGGCATGGTCTCCTTTGGTCACGCCGCCTATTTCGGCGGCGGGGCCTATTTTGCGGCGTTGCTGGTTCATTATCTACAAACCCCCATGGAACTGGCCCTGTTTCTGGCCCCTCTATTGACGGGAGGTTTGGCACTTATCATCGGATGGTTTTGCGTCCGGTTGTCGGGAGTGTATCTCGCCATGCTGACGCTGGCTTTTGCCCAGATTTGCTGGTCCATCGTGTTTCAATGGGGAACAGTGACCGGCGGCGATGATGGGCTCCTCAGTATATGGCCATCTGCCTGGGCCAGCGAAAAGACCGTCTTTTACTACCTGACGATGGTATTGTGCATCGGGGGGATCGTCATTCTACGTCACTTTATTTTTACCCCGTTCGGTTATACCCTGCGAGCCTGCCGAGATTCGGCGCTTCGTGTTGATTCCATCGGCATCAATCTGAAACGCCATCAATGGGTTGCTTTCGCCATTTCCGGCGCCTTTGCCGGATTGGCCGGCGGGCTTTATGTCTTTTTTAAAGGCAGCATCTTCCCCGACGAGATGGCAATTCCCCGCTCGTTTGATTTCCTTTTCATGGTGCTGCTCGGCGGCATGGATTCGCTTTTCGGTCCTATTGCCGGTTCCGCCGCGTTTACATGGTTGCACTACACCATATCCAGGATCAATCTCTGGCAACTGATTCTCGGATCCATTTTCATTGTTCTGGTGGTAGTACTTCCCCAGGGAATTGCCGGTTCCATCGGCAACCGTTTAAACAAGTATTTTACCGAATCCTCATAAGGTACGGAGTTTTCGTCGATGACATCAAACGTTCTGGAAGTTCGTAAACTCGCCAAATCTTTTGGTGGGATTAAGGCTGTCAATAATATCAGCTTTGATCTACACCAAGGACAATTGCTTGCGATGATCGGCCCTAACGGCGCCGGGAAATCGACCTGTTTCAACCTGATCAATGGCCAATTGAGTGCGGATCGGGGTACCATCACCATCCTGGGAAAAAAGACAAACGGGAAAAAACCCAGGGATGTCTGGAAGCTTGGCGTCGGCCGAACCTTCCAGATTACGGCAACATTCGGATCGATGACTGTTTTAGAAAATATTCAAATGGCCACACTCTCCTATCAAAAGCGGACAAAATCGATATTTAAATCGGTTCCCCGATTGAACCAGGATGAGGCCATGGCATTGCTGCGCCTGGTGGGAATCGAGGATCAATATAACCGGGCCTGCGGAGTATTGGCCTACGGCGATTTAAAACGGGTGGAGCTTGCCGTAGCCCTGGCCAACAACCCCAAACTACTGCTCATGGACGAACCGACGGCCGGAATGGGACCGGCGGAACGCCAAGAGTTGATGGAAATGACATCCAATATCGTTGAAACCCGGAAGATCGGGGTTCTCTTTACCGAACACGATATGGATGTCGTCTTCAGCCGATCAGACCGCATCATTGTTTTAAACCGCGGCGAATTGGTGGCGGAAGGCACGCCGGATGAGATCCGGAAAAATCGCCGGGTTCAGGAAATTTATCTGGGAGTCGAACCGATCTGAGGAACCCTCTAAGGAGATCAATGAACAACCAGAAAGACAAGCCCATACTTGAAGTGACCGCTATCAATTCATTTTACGGCAAAGCGCAGATCCTATTTGACATGACCCTTGAGATTAACCCGGGAGAAGTCGTCGTCTTGCTGGGAAGAAACGGTGCTGGTAAAACGACAACATTCAAGAGCATCATGGGAATTGTTATGCCCAAAGATGGGAAAATACGCTTTAAAAATCAGGAGATACAGGCCCTGCCGCCATTTAAGACTTGCGGGATGGGTCTCGGCTACGTACCCGAAGACCGGCGAATATTTTCCCGCCTGACAATTTTGGAAAACCTTGAGGTGGGCCGTCAACCGGCTCGACAAGGCCGGTCTCCCTGGACCGCTGAGCGATTGTTCGACCTGTTTCCCAACCTCGCGGAACGCCGTCACCAGGATGGTGGAAACCTGAGTGGCGGTGAGCAACAGATGCTCACTATTGCCCGGACCCTTATGGGCAATCCCGAGTTAATCATCTTAGATGAGCCTTCCGAAGGGTTGGCACCGGTAATTATAGATCAACTATCCGCCACCATCCGAAAGTTGAAAGAAGAAGACGTATCGATCCTCCTCGCCGAGCAGAATTTGCGTTTTGCCAAACGCATTTGCGACCGGGCCTATCTGATTTATCAAGGCAGCATCCGGCATGAAAGCCCCATCGATACGCTTTCCGATGATGAATACGAAAAGTATTGCTCGATCTGATTAATTCCTATTTAAAATTCAATCTTTCATGGCCGCCGGGCTACTTCAGTAATGAAAAAGGCGGGACGCTCCAGCGTTCCGCCTCTTCCAGCCTTACTTGTTACGATCAATCACACTAACAGTTCTTGAACCTCCTCCTACCAATGCCCGCCAGACCGATCAGACCGGTGCCAAGCAAAAACAGCGTCCCCGGTTCAGGAACCGATTCAGGAACCGACGCCATTACATCGTTGGCGCAGGTTGGCTGCATTCTAACCATGATATTGCTGAAATCAGCACCCTCAGGAATGCTATTGCTAAAGTCAGCCCAAATTAAATATGCGCCGGGCTCTGACAGTCCATAACCCACCTCTACCCTAAATATTTTATCGACGCCATTATAAATGCCTGTTACATGCTCATTGTCTCCATAAGAACCTGTTGAATGACTTCCGAAATAGTCATTGGAAAACCGGAATCCATCCGGAAGAAAGAAATCGCCCTGTAAGATTCCATCGCCTTCCTCTGTCAAGGTATGATCTCTTAACGCTAAAGCACCCATGACGTCACCAGTACTGCGGGGATCTCCATCATAAAGGAAAACATCACCCAGACATGCATTCAACCAACTTCCATCCAATCCAACATTCCAACTGGTGTATATCTCTAAGGTACTTCCCAGCCAGCGGTATCCATAAAAATCAAACGGGGGGGAAGTCCCGATGACATCCTGGTTAACCTGCCAAGGATTTGAATCCAACGGATGATAGTAGGAGTCCAATACCAGATCACTGGGTAAAGCAAAACCGGTTCCTGCAAAGCCTACTGTCACCATAACCACTAAAAATATTGCCACTATTATTTTTTTCATTCTTCCCTCCTTGAAATATTCCGTTAAATTTGGTTTCTTACTTTTTTTAACTCAATTATATCGAAAGTTGTTTAGAAAATATCAAGCATGAATATAGTTATTTTTTCACCTCCTCCCTGTTATTGCTGCAATTGTCATATTTTAACTTTAAGTTCATTTTCAATAGTTCCGTAACAAAAAAGCTGAATTCAGAATAAGGTAGATAGCAATAAGAATGCCAAGGTCATAATAATTATGATAACCCTTGACCTACTAACCTTTATCTTATGTAAATACAGTCTGTTAAAAATATATTAGGAAGTAAACCGCAGATGGATTGATGTCATTAAGAAAAAAAAGATATGAAATAAATATCATAAGAATTAGGAAATTTTTGATATGCTTGGGTACTTTTTTACTTAAGGCCCCCGGAAAAAATAAATCCATCCCGCCTAGGCGGGACTGGTCTTCTGTTCCGCCTACGGCGTTACATCCACCGGCACATATCCTGATATGCACCGGCGGATGTGCCTTGTAGACGAACCAGAATCCGGCGCAATCTTGTGGATTTATTTCTTTCCGGGAACCTAACCCTGGCAATTGCCGGTTAATTTTATATCATTACATAAAATTGGAGTTGACCGCATCGAGCATCTATTTTAAATTCATTGTGGCAGTTAAATCTTGACGAATGAATAGGAGGGACTTTCAATGGCTTCGGAAAATGATATTATTAAAAAGACCAAAGCAACCGCGGAACTTTATTTTAAAAATATCACCGGTGAAAAACCGTACGACCTCTGGCGTGAATTTGATCCGGACATGGCCAGGGACCTGTCTCTATTTATCACCGGCCAGATGTACGCCCGGGAAAAAATACCCCACCAAACAAGACAACTGATCACGGTGGCGGCATTGACCGTTCTCGCCAGGCCCGATGAATTGAGGCTGCATGTTCAGGCCGCCCTGAATGTCGGCTGTACGTCTAGTGAGATTGCTGAAACCATTTTTCAAACCATGATTTATGGTGGCGTCCCGGCGGCCAATACGGCTCTAAAGATCCTGAAGGACGTCCTGGCCGAACAAAAACAGCAAGCAGCAAAAGAATAAGTTCATGACCAATTAGATAGATGAAATGAATTTTTATGCTCATTCTTACACCTACAAAGCAATCCCGGCTGGGTAACTGGATGCAGGCAGACAAAGTTGAATTCTGGGGTATCAAGCCCTTGCCTTGGCTGCTTCAAAAATAGTATAAATTTACATGATTTTATGTCATTTTTTTACCAACAATGCAACCCTCCGCACCCGCCATAACCAACTGAAAAATTAAGATTACCTTATTTTTCAGGCCTGTACGCCGTTTTAAGTTGGCCCTGAATTCAATGGCCTGATAATTGCATAACCTACCCCTTATGGTTATAGAATTGAACTGTAATCCAGGCTGGCGGTCAAATATTGAATAAAGCTAAAAACTGTGTTTTAACATCTGCCATGGTCAGAGACATTCTAATCGTCAGTGAGGAGCGCCAATTATTCCAGCGAATCGAAGAGATCTGTAGGCAAACCTGTGATGACAACTATACGTTCACCTATGCCCGGAACACCCAGTCTGCGGCTGATCAGTTAAGGGAACAATCGGTCGCACTTGTTCTGATGGGTCGGCTACCCGAAGAAGAAAGCATCATCGCTTTTTTATTTTATATCTGGAACACCTTTCCTGATATCCCCATCCTCAATATGTCCGGTGAACAGGAATTTCCTGAATCACTGATGATCGAAGAAAAAGGAATTTCTCTCCCATCTTCAGACACATTGCCGATAGATGAGTGGCCGAAAACAATCGATAAGATGTTGAAGCACGAGCAGGAAGGCGGATTTCTTATTGTTAAGGATGTATCGAACTTTGCCCAGATGATCCAAAACGAGTTAAGGACCTGTACACTGCGTGTCCTCGATCATACCGACAGCCGCATGGGCATGCTATTCTTTGAAAAGGGGGAGCTAAAGAACGCCCGACTCAAGACGGTTCAAGGTGAAATTGCAGCTTACGCATTACTGGCATGGGAAAATGTCAAGATCTTCGTCCAGGATTCCTGGGATATCTCAACGGCCAAAATCGGATCAAACCTGCAAGCCCTGCTGATTGAAAGTCAGGTCAAAAAGGACAACAAGGAAAAAATCTATTCGAGCTCAGCCTGGATTGATGCCGCCCAGGAAGAAAAGCAAAATTATCAAAAATTACTGAATCGTATCCCGACCCCTCAAATTTCCGAAAAAGAAACGGAACCCCCGGCAACATCAACACCATCCGAATCAGGAATCGCTAAAATTCTGCATCGCCCCATGACAACAGGCACTGCCATTTTACTGGTCTTGTTTATGATGGCCGCTTATCTGTTGAGTTCTTATATAAAAGCGTCGTTTTTCTCGCGCTCCTTGCCAATGCAGCACCCAATCACCCAACCGGTTCCTGTTACTGAAGAAAGTGCTCCACCGGATATTTCCATTCCGGAGCAACCAGAAAGCCAAGACGGGCTTTCGAGAAAAGTGCTCGAACCATTACCGGAAATCGATCAATTTGAGAAAGTACCGGAGGTCGATCAATTTAAGAAAGACGCACCGAAAACGATCTCACCCACCCCAAAAATGCTGCCGGCTAAAGAAGAAGTCATCCCTAAAGAAGCTCCCAGCCCCCAGTTGTTCACCGTTTACCTGCACTATGGACATCCTGAAAACCGCCATCTGGCCTACCAGTTGGCCGATCGCCTGATGGCCGGAAGCTTTGTCGTGCCCAGGATAGAGCAGGTCAAATATTCCGGAAATGATATTCGGTATTTTCATTCTGACGACCTGGACCTTGCAATGGAACTTAAGATGAAGGTAATCGAATTTCTAAAGGAATCCCTTCCCAATAAAGATACGGTTAAATTTGAAATGAAGAACCTGGCTAATGTCTATCCTCAAGTACCACTGGGCCAGCTGGAAATCTGGCTTAGCCTTGCCAACCAGTAGGCCGGTAATTCAACAAAATAAACAATTGATACACCTCTTTTCTCCAGTTGCGCGAGCACCTGTTTCCATCGGTAAATTACAATTTATCTGGATGGATAAGATCGTTACCTTTAGATGAAATACGAAAACGTTAGCATTGATGACGCGCATACACATCCGCATTCACCAGATGCGCGGGACGTTTGCCATCCAAATAATCGATGAGCTGTTCCACCACGCCTACATTCATATTGTTCATGGCCTCGGTAGTAAACGCGGCTGTGTGCGGTGTCAGCACCACATTGTCCAGTTCAAGCAGTGGGGATTCCGTGGGCGGTTCATTCTCAAAAACATCGAGACCGGCCCCGGCAATGACACCGTCTTTTAAAGCCCGGTACAGGTCCGTCTCATTGACGATCTCTCCCCGAGCCGCGTTGATCAGTATCGCCGTGGGTTTCATCAGCCCCAGTGTACTGGCATTGATCATCCCCTTATTTTCCGCGGTAAGCGGTACATGCAATGAAATCACATCGGACATTTTTAGCAACGCCTCCAGCGGCACCCGTTCAATCCGGTTTTCCGCTGCGAACTGATCCGGCCAATACGGATCATGGGCCACGATTTTCATGTCAAAGCCCTTTGCCCGCAAGGCCACTGCGCGGCCAATGGCGCCGAGGCCCACAATGCCCAGTGTTTTTTGCCACAGCTCTATCCCCATGATCCTGGTGTGTTCCCAGCGCTTTTCCCTTAAGCTCCGGTCGCAGTAGATGATTCTCCGGGCCACGGCCAGAAGCATGGCGAAAGTATGATCAGCCACGGCCTGGTTATTCACTCCCGGTGTATTGAACACGATGGCCCCATGACGACTGGCGGCATCAATATCAATCATGTCCAGCCCGACCCCCATTTTTGCAATCACCTTCAACTTGGGCGCCATTCCGAACAGGGCCTCATCGATCACCAGATCGTTACCGCTCAGCACGGCATCAACTGATTTTAACACTTCCACAAAATCAGGATCTTCAATCCCCGCTCCACGCATATCGACGATCTCAATCGACGGCGTGTTGATCAGCGTTTCCATGGGTCCCCTGTCAAACACACAAAACGGTCTGGACTCAATTAATAGCTTCACTTTTCTCCTATCCAATCTTTAATACCATCGCTCCGGCCGTATCCCCGGCGGCACAGCCACCAAACAAGAGATAGCCCCCACCGTTCATGGCCACTTCCTCGATCCCTTCGATAATACACCGGCCGGCCGTCGGTCCCTGGGGATGACCGAACACAATCGGACTGCCGTAGTTGTTAAAACCCATGACATCGATGTTGAATTCCTTGGCCAGGTAAAGATCGTTAGAGGCAAATGGATTGTGGGTTTTAATCGTCTTGACGTCATCAATGGATATCCCAGCTTTTTCCAGGGCCATACGGCACGCCGGCACTACGGCCATGGCCATAAACCCTTTCTTGGCGCGATGAAAACCATACGACAGCACCTGAACTTCGATATTCGGATCAGTACTCAGGTCCTTGGCCTGGTCACGTGTCGTCACCAGAACACCGGCATTCCCATCTGCCGGATGGGTCTGAGCTCCGAAGGTGTGCACGCCGTCAGGGAGAACCGGCCTGAGTTTGGCCAGCCCTTCCGCGTTAGTAGGGAACACCCCTTCATCAGCCGCCACCACGTTTGTCTTCTTTTTGGACACCTTGACTTCCACTGGAAACATGTATCGTTTCTGAAAGGCCTGGTCATCCGCCAGCGCGTCCATATATTGTTCGTAACGTCGCAAGGCCACGCGGTCACACTCTTCCCGTGTCAAACCCACCTCCGCGGCCACATTCTCGGCGGTTTGAATCATCGCTCCCTTTGCGGTGGGATCATAACCGAAGTGATCCATGACCCAGTCTTCCGATTCGACCTGTCCACCGGGTCCCTTGACATTTGGCCAAACCGTATGAGGACCGTTTGAGCACCGGTCAACCATCAGGCAAAACGGCTGATTGAATAATCCCGTCTCAACGCCGACACAAGCCTGATAGATACAAGTGGTGGACGTGGAACAGGCCTGCATCAATGTCACCCCGGGCATGTGACCGGCACCCATCAGATGCGCCGCCCACGTGCTCCCATAAAAGAGGTAGTGCTGGCCAACAGTCGTGCCCAGATAGAGATAATCAAGCATCCCCGGGTCCCAGTTTTTTTCGGCCAGCCAGCGTTTTGCCGTTTCGGCGCCTAATACAATGGCATTGTCATTGGCAAAACTTCCCTGCCAGCGGGCAAACGGCGAGCTGTAATATCCGCCATATGGAATGTACGCTTTGGTAAGCATCGGTTAAACCTCCTGTTTTCTGAGTTTGTTTGAGTTCATTGAGTTGATTGAGTTTGTTGAGTTTGTTGAGTTAGTTGGGTTTATTGAATTTATTTTATAGTTTCTCTTAGCTTTCGGTGCAGTATTTTACCGGTTGGAGTCCGGGGCATGTCGTCTTCCTTGATAAAAACCACTTCTTTGGGCCGCTTATATCCGGCTAAGACGTCTTTGCAACAGGCTTTGATAGTATCCTCATTGATTTGGGATTTATCCACACCGTCCCTGGCAATAACGACGGCCACCACTTTTTCACCCCATTTATCATCGGGTATACCGATACAGGCACAGTCAAACACACATTCATGGTTGCCGACCACTTCTTCGACTTCGCTGGGATAGACATGCTCACCACCGGTGATGATCATATTGTCTTTCCGATCGACAATCTGAAAAAAACCATCCGCATCTTTCCGCGCCATGTCTCCGGCCGAAAACCATTCCCCTTTAAAAGACGATGCCGTCTTTTCCGGCAGTTTGTAGTATTCGTCAAACAGCATAGGCCCCCTGGAATATAGTTCGCCGACTTCGCCTTGGGAAACTTCATTCCCGTTGTCATCCAGTATCTTCACAAAATCGGTTCCCAGGGTTTCATAACCGATGGATCCCAGCTTACGCATCTGATCTTCGGGTTTCAGCACCGTGACGATACCGGCCTCGGAGGAACCGTACCCCTCGTACAAGTCTACTCCCGGAAAAAAATCCATAATGGCCAGCTTCATGCTCTTTCTCACCGGCGCCGAAGAACAAAGCAGTTTACGTATACTACCGACATCAAACCGCTTTTTTTCTTCGGGCACATCCAGGATAAGATTGTAATGTGTCGGAATTAAAGAGATAAAAGAGATTCTCTCCATCTCGATAATTTCAAGGATTTGTTCGGCCCGAAACGATCGACCCGGATGGATATAGACGCTGGCGCCGATATAGAGAAAGGTGAAGGTAAAAAAAGTGGAATTGATATGACAAAGGGGCATGACGTTTAAACAGATATCATGCTCATTGAAATCAAAATCGACCCCATTGATCAGGTAGAAGGCGATATGAGACGCATGCGAACGAACGACTCCCTTGGGTTTTCCGGTAGTGCCGGATGTGTAAATCAATATCCATGGATCCGTGGATGCCACCAGGATGTCCGGTTCATTTCCCGGTTTGTTAGCAACTAAGTCTTCATAATTTTGGTATCCGTTGACCGGATGCCCCACAGTAAAAAAATTATTTAGATCGATATTATCCAGTTTTTCCCGGACGCTATCCACAACCGATGTAAATTCATCATGAACAATAATCGCCCGGGCATCGGAATTATTGGCAATATATTCAACATCCTTGCCTGTCAGCCGAAAATTAATGGGTACGATTACCAGGCCGCATTTGGCCGTGGCCAGATAGACTTCCACGATCTCAATGCTGTTTTCCAGCAGCACGGCCACTTTATCGCCTTTCTCAAGGCCAAGTCCCATGAGACCATGGGCCAGTTGATTCACCCGGCGGTTGACCTCGGGATAGGTAAAGCTGCGTTCGGCATCCTTCAAGGCCACCGTATCGGGATATTTCTTGGCATTCAGTTTTAAATGCTGTCCAAGGTTCATCCAGGCAGTCAAGGGTACCTCCTTTTATCGCTAAATCGCTATTCTCGCATCTACGGCGAATACACCTTTTTCAAAGGCCAGGACCGGGTTTAAATCCATTTCCTGAATGGCAGGAAGATCCCCGACCAGCTTTGACAAACGACAGATGAGTTCTTCAATGGCTGCCCGGTCAACTCCTTTTTGCCCCCTGGCGCCCGCGAGCAGTGGCGCACCTTTGATGGTAGCAAGCATCTCTTTTGCATCGGCGTCGGTGACAGGGGTCAGGTTAAAGACCACATCTTTTAAGACCTCCACAAAGATACCGCCCAGGCCGAACATGATGATATGCCCCAATCCCTCCTCCGCTTTAGCACCCAAGATGATTTCCGTTCCACCCGGTAGATATTTCTGAATGAAAAACCGAAGGTCGTCTGCCGCCAACTCATCCGTCATCTTTTGTACAGCCGCCCGGACAGCCCCGGCATCCTCAAGATCAACCGCCACTCCCCCCATATCACTTTTGTGGATCACGGAGGCGGCATCGGCTTTGACGACTACCGGAAAACCAATCTCTTCCGCCACTTTTGCGGCCTCAGCGGCCGAATTCGCCATGTGCCAATCAGCCACCGGGATACGATAGGCATCCAGGATACGGTATACCTCGTCGGACAGGAGCATATGGCGACCGGCGCTGGAAGCATCTGAAATGATTTTTTCAGCCCGGGCTTTGTCCACATCGGTATATTCTTTTATCCGGCCGTTTTCCCGGGTACGGATGCGATGATATCGTACGAGGGTGGCCAGGGCGCGAGCGGCTTCTCCCGGCAAAGCAAAGCAGGGAACGCCGCCATCCTGGAAAATTCGAACCGTTTCCTTCCATTGACGACGATCGGTCATCAGATTGCAGACGATCGGTTTTTTCTGTTGCTTGCTGACTGCCACGATCTCCCGGGCAATACTGTCGCAATCCACGAAAAACGGGGTGACAAAATTAACGAGGACACAATCGAAATGATCGTCGTCCATCATGGCGTCCAGGCAATTCCGGTAATGTTCGGCCGTGCCGGTGGCCAGTATATCCACGGGATTATGGACGGCGGCGTCCGGGTAAAGCTTTTCCTTTAGTCGTTTTTCTGTTTTTTCCGAAAGCGGCGGCAACTCCAGCCCGGCATCCACCAGAATATCTGTTCCAATCACTGCCGGGCCACCGGTATTGGTGATAATGCCCACCCGGTTACCCCTGGGGATCGGCTGAGAAGCAAATGCCACGGCCGCGTTAATCAATTCACCCTCATCCCGAAAATCAACAATTCCTGCCTTTTTAAAGATCAGGTCCGTGGCGATATCTTCCTTGGCCAGTCCGCCGGTGTGGGAAGCAGCCGCTTGGGCCCCTTCCGCAGTACGGCCAGCCTTCATGGCCAGCACCGGTTTTTTAGTAGCCACTTCCGCGGCGACTTCCATAAACGTGGAAGGATCTCTTAACCCTTCCACGTAAGTCACAATCACCCGGGTGCCATCGTCGTCGCCCAGATAGCGGATAATCTCCGGAATGGTGATATCACAAGCGTTGCCATTGGATGCATAGATCCGCGTCCCCACACCCATGGCGGAAAATCCCTGGTGGATGACTTCCGCCACCCCCCCGCTCAGTGCCACAATGGAAATATGTCCCGGATCGGGAAAGGTGAAGGTAAAGTTACAATAGGCCCGTAATTCAGGATCCGAATTGATGATTCCCTGACAGTTGGGACCGAGTACCCGCATACCGTACTTTCGGGCCACCACCATAAATGCATCTTCAATGGCCGCCCCCTCGGGGCCTATTTCCGAAAAGCCGCCGGAGTTGATGATGATATGCTTGACGCCCTTTTTTCCACAGTCTTCAAAAGCCATGGGAACAAATTTGGCCGGGATAACCATATGGGCCACATCCACGGGGCCTTCCACATCGAGGATGGATTTATAGGCTTTTATACCTCGAATCTCATCGGCCTTGGGATTGATGGGATAAATATCCCCCTTGTAACCAAAATCGATCAGATTTTTAATCACCCGGTTACCGATGTGGAGTTCCTTGCTGGAGGCACCGATGACAGCCACACTCCTGGGTTTAAATAAAGCGTCTAACATATATGACTCCTTAATCTATTATAATTAACGATCGTCAAATAGCGAATCGCCCCTAACCTTTAGCCGAAAACATGGGCGAAAGGCAGAAGGCACGAAAGCTAAGGAATATCGAGATATTCCGTGCTTTCGTAACGTCGCCAGACGAGATGGATCGACGGATAAAATGTGAAGTTATTTTTGCGCGAGCCCTTAGTCTTTCGCCTTTTTTCAACCTTGTTGCTCTTCCAGTTGCTCAACAAAAGCCTCGACGTTCGTCTTGGTCTGCTCGTCAGAAATCATTCTCAAGTCATTCAAATCGCCATTGATGATCAGGGACGGAATGCCTGTCTCCTTCTCCAGACGCTGAGCCATACCGTAGCGGCAATTGGAATTGGCGGGACAGGTCATGGCATCATGATAGATAATCCCGTCCACTTTGAAATAGTCGAGCATCCGCTTGATATAATCCTCCTTGGCCTCATCGGATCGTACGATGAATAATTTCGTATAAGCCCGGGCCATGCTGTTGAAGGGGTCATTTTCATCGAAATCCGAGAAAATCCAGCTATTGCAATAGGTGGACGCGAGTACGTTGGCGTCCAATCCGGCAAATAGTTTCGAATGAACGCTCAAGCGACCCCATACCGGCATGCCTTCCCAGTAGATCCGGTATTTCTCACCCTCAACCGCGGCGACGTGATCCTTAATGCGCTCTTCGAGTTCCGCCAGTAACAGCTTGTAATAATCGATGGCCGTCTGGGTGCCTCGCAATACAACGGCCGGCCCCATGTGGATGGTCCCATCAAAAAATGTCAGAGGAGATGGCTTTGTACTGGCCGTAAAAAGCACTTTCTGCCAAAGTTCCGAACATTCCCGGGACAGGGCCAGGACGCGTTTTAATTCATCCATATCAAATTTATTGCCCGACACTTCTTCCAGGATGGGAATCAGGTTTTTAAGTTGCTCGGCTACGGAGATCACAAGTTCCTCTCCCACGTCCTTTACCCCCCGATGCGTATAAATCCCGATGACCGGTACGTTGAACTCATCACCGTACCAGGCAAACCAGTCCTGCACGTCCCGGCACTGATTGGTATTAAAGACCAGTACATCCGGCTTTGGCACGGATTCGATTCCTTTATAAGCCTTGGACAAAGGCGTAACCCCTTTCAGGTATGCCCCGATGTCGGCCGTCAGATAAGAGCAGATAGTAGGCGTATATCCGATGGCATTGGCCTCGGGGATCATATCCGTCGCCATGCGGGTGGCCCCCAGCATGGCGCCATGATTTTCGGGAAAATGGACCAGAAATCCCATGGCCCGCAGGAGTTCCGCCGGACCGACGCTGGTACACCAGGCGATGGGCTTGCTCCGGTCTTTGGCAGCCGCATCCATTTCGTAAAAGTAGTCGGCCATAATCTTGCCCATCTGGGCGGTGGCTTTTATCTTCACCCGTTTAATTTGTTTTTCTTCTGCCATATCTACTCCTTATTTCAGCGTTCAGGGTTCAGGGTTCAAGGTTCAGGGTTGATTACGAGACTGTTTTACAGGTAATGCCGACAATCCTAATTAGCAACGGCTCTCGCCCATTGAGTTAAATAGACGTGTATTTACACGTAATTGTAGTCATTGGTTTAAATCAACCCGTTCAAGCTTTTTATCCTTGAACCCTGAACGATGAACCGATTAACCTATGATGTGCCATCCATTGCATACAAAGCCGCCCCCACCGCTCCGGTCAATTGGGGATGTTCAGCTACCCGGACATCACGTTCGATGAGTTCCTCGGTCATGGTGACGAGATAAGGGTTGTGCGCCACCACACCACCGGTCATCACCACATCGGCGGTTAATGAATCCATCTCCATAACCCGCCGGATCACCGAATAGAAAAGCCCTTTGACGATGTCGGGCACTTTTTTTCCGTTTCTAATCTTTTCCAGTACTTCGGTCCCGGAAAATACGGTGCAAAAGCTCCCCAGACGTTCCATATTCCGGGATTGAACAGCCAGATCATTCATATCTTCCAGCGGAACATCCAGTCGTAACGCCATTTCTTCAAGAAATGCACCCGTACCGGCCGCGCATTTGCGGTTCATCTTAAAACTCAGGCGGCGCCCCTGATCATCCAGCTTGATCACCTTGTT
>JAOZUU010000266.1 GCA_029938515.1 Desulfobacterales bacterium
TCAAAATCATCTGCCGGACGCTGGACGATACCGTGCCACCCCTGGATCAGGGGCGTCGTGAGACCCTGATTCACTTTGTCAAGGACCGGCCGGGGCACGATTTTCGGTATGCCATTGACTGCAGCAAACTTGAGCAGGACCTGGGCTGGTCCCCGGCCGAATCCTTTGAAACAGGGATCGACAAAACCATCAGATGGTATCTGGACCACCGGGGATGGGTTGACCGGGTGATCAGCGGTGAATACCAGAAATGGATTGATGAGCATTATCAATAGCGAAGCTCCGCTCCAAACGGCGAGCTAATATAAAATTCAAAATTTTGAACTATGAAGATTTCTAGTGGAAACCGATATCAGAAAATAAGCCGCCCGGCCGACCCTATTATCTTCGCCCTTGATCTGCCTTCCTTCGAAGCCGCCAGGACATATATCGATCTGCTATCCGGCCGGGTCGGGATGTTCAAGGTAGGGCTGGAGCTGTTTATTCAGGCCGGACCGGGGATCGTTCAATATATTCATGAACGCGGCGAAACCGGCGTGTTTCTCGATTTGAAGCTTCACGATATTCCGGCCACGGTATCCAGGGCCATGAAACGTATCGCCGACCTGGGTGTTGTCATGACTACCGTCCACTGTGGTGAAAACCCGGCCATGCTTGAAGCGGCTGCTGCTGCCTGCGGCCAAGTGGGCGTGTTTGGCGTGACCGTGTTAACCAGTGTATCGGGGCCGAACCTATTGCAGGCTGGCTTCAAGGCGGAATATGCTGATCAAGTGGAACGTCTGGTCCAAAAGCGGGCAGAGGCGGCCAAGGATGCCGGATGCGCGGGGGTGGTGTGCTCGGGGAGCGAAGTGAAAATGATCAAAAAACGTCTCGGCCGGCAATTTTTAGCGGTGACACCCGGTATCCGCCCGGCCGATAAGACGATCGTCGATGATGATCAGCAACGAATCACCACACCGGGTCAGGCGATCCGTGACGGGGCCGATTACCTGGTCATCGGTCGTCCCATCCAGCATGCCGACGATCCACGGGAGATGGTTCGCCGGATCGCTGCCGAGATTGAGTCGGCCAGAATGCATCCGGGTAGGGGACAGGATTTGTAGGGGCAGGCCTCGCTTGTCGGGCGTAGCCATGCGGAGCCTGATGCCTGCCCTGAAAATGAACATTGAAAGTCCAACGTTGAATGATTTGCAGGAACAGGGCCTTGTACGTTCTGTACATAAAAAGGGCGACCACGGGGGATCGCCCCTACCGGCAATCGATGATTCACAACCCATCGCTTCACAACCCGAAACCGATCAAAGACGGTACAACGCGACAACTAACAGAACCACCGCCAGCGACAGAACGAAAATAAGCTGCTCCGGACTGAATTTTTTCATGTCCATTTCCGCGTGCCGGCTACTCCGCATCCAGACCGAAAGCGGTGTGAAGGATCCGCACAGCCAGCTCGGTGTATTTTTCATCCACCACGCAGGATATCCGGATTTCAGACGTACTGATCATCGAAATGTTGATGTTTTCCGCCGCGAGGGCAGCGAACATGGTGGCCGCCACACCGGAATGGTTTTTCATGCCGACGCCGATAACGGATACCTTGGCGATCTCTTTTTTGCCGAAAATATCATCGGCCCCGATTTCCCGGGCCACGCGTTTTTCAATTTCCAAGGCCATATCATATTCGTTTTCAGGGACGGTAAATGTCAGGTCGGTTTGACCGTTGGTATGGGTATTCTGAATGATCATGTCGACAACGATTCCCCTGTCCGCCAGGGGTGTAAATATTTTGGCCGCAATTCCCGGCTGATCAGGTACTTTATTCAGCGTGATCCAGGCCTGATTTTTATCGTGGGTGACGGCGGATACCATTACGCTTTCCATGCCGGAATTTTCACTTACCACCATGGTTCCCTCCTCTTCATTAAACGATGAACGGACATGCACCGGAATTTTGTATTTTTTCGCAAAGCCGACGGATCGTATCTGAAGAACCTTGGCCCCCAGACTGGCCATGTTGAGCATTTCATCATAGGATATGGTTTTTATTTTCCGGGCTTTTCCGCAGATATTGGGATCGGCGGTGTAAACCCCGTCCACGTCGGTGTAAATCTCGCAAACGTCGGCTTTGAGCGCCGCCGCGATGGCCACGGCAGAGGTATCCGATCCGCCCCGGCCGAGGGTGGTAATATTTCCCTGGGAATCGGTTCCCTGAAAGCCGGCAACCACGACGATGTTCCGCTGAGTGAGAAGGTTTTCAATGGCTTGGGTGCCGATTTCGAGAATATGGGCATTCCCGAAGTCTCGATCGGTGACGACCTGGGCCTGGTGCCCCAGCATGGATCGAGCCGGATAATTCATATCCCGAAGGGTCATGGCCAGTAAGGCCGCCGTGGTTTGCTCTCCGGTGGCCAATAACACATCAAGCTCACGTAAATCCGGAGATTGCGCGGCCTGACCGGCCAGATCGATCAAATTGTCCGTGACGCCTGCCATGGCCGATAAAATGACCACCACATTATGGCCGTCGTTATAGGCTTTGGAAACCCGTCGGGCCACATGGCGAATCCGGTCAGGATCCGCTACCGATGTGCCGCCGTATTTTTGAACAATCAGTCTCATGAATACTCCCCGCCATTTTTTCGATTTCTTTTAGCAGGATTTTATTCGATCGTCCATATGCTATTAAAGTAAATTCTCTGTCATCCAGGTCGGTGATTCGAATCCGGACGGCCAGATGGTCGCCAAAGTCCTGTTTTTGAAGGCGGTCGGCCCATTCAATGGCGGTAACAAAGTTTCCGGATAAAATGTCATTTAGGCCGATTTCCTCGATATCCGCGACGGTTGTCAGCCGGTACAGGTCGATATGGTAAAAGGGAAGCCGGCCCGGATAATCGTTGATCAGCGTGTAGGTGGGGCTGGTGATGTAATAATCGGAGGGAACATCTACACCTCGGGCCAACCCCTGGACGAACGCGGTTTTGCCGCTGCCCAGATCCCCCACAAGCGTGATAACGATGCCCGTAGCGAGTCGTTGCCCAACAATTTTTCCAAGTTCAAATGTTTGCTCCAGAGAAGCGGTTGTAATAGTGAATGGGTCGGTCATTTTTAACTGGGTTTGCCAACTTCCAGCGCTTCCGGTTTGTCCCGCGGACAGCGTTTTTCAGGTCAGGTGGATTCGGAATCGATAAGCATTTCCGGAAAATGGGGCGCTGATTCGCATTTTTCCATGATTAATTTCAGGATTTCCCGGCTTTTGGCATCCATAACCACTGCGTCCTTTTCGGAATTTTCATGATCATAACCGAGTAGATGCAAAATACCGTGAACCAACAGTTGACACAACCGAGTGGCCAGGGGCAGTCCGGCATTGCGGGCTTCGGCGGCGGTTGTCTCCAGAGAAACGACCACATCCCCCATCAATCCCGGAGTGATATCACCGAAAAGCCCCTCACGCATGGGAAAGGCAATCACGTTGGTAGGCCGGTCCCGGTGGAGATATTCCCGATTAATGACGGTTATCTGGAGATCATCCACCAGAACGAGGGACAATTCGCCGTCAGGACATCCCAAGGCGTCTAAGACGATCTGGGTTACTTTCCGTATCTTTTTGCGGGAGATTTCGAACCGTGTTTGCCGGTTGTCGATGTCGATGGTTGCCTTTTCCATATCCGTTTTCAAACCGGGCCGTGTCAGGGTATTCAATCCGATGGTGGTGGATACCGTTTAATATTTTATTGAAGCTTTTGGCGATATTATGCAGATCATTCAAGGTTAGTTCGCATTGGTCGAGTTGGCCCTCGGAAAAAGCCTGATTGATCAGCCGTTGAACCAATCCCTGGATACGGGAAGGGGTCGGGTTGGTCAGCGTTCTTGAAGCAGCTTCGAGTATATCCGCCAGCATGACCAGCCCGGCTTCCTTTGTTTGGGGACGGGGCCCGGGATACCTGAAATCATCTGCGTTGACGGCATGGTCTCCTTTTAATTTTTTGGCCTTCTCATAGAAAAATGATATTACGCTGGTGCCATGATGCTGAAGGATGGTGTCAATAATGGATTGGCCGAGTTTGTGTTCTTTGGCTATTCTAACCCCTTCCTTGACGTGAGATACCAGGATTCGTTTTGACATGGATGGCGCCAGCTTGTTGTGTTTATTTATACTGGCCGGCTGATTTTCTATAAAATAGAGGGGCTTTTCAATTTTTCCGATGTCATGATAATATCCGCAGACTTTGGCGAGTAAGGGATTGGCCCCGATTTCGGTCGCGGCCGCCTCCACCATCGATCCCACGATGACTGAATGGTGGTAGGTACCGGGCGCTTCTATCATCAACCGGCGCAGGATGGGTCGATCGAGATTGGCCAGTTCCAGTAGTTTGATATCGGTTGCGTAACCGAATGTTGTTTCGAAAAAAGGGACAAGGCCGGCGGTGATAATACCTGCAAAAAGCCCGCCACCGAAAGCAAACATCCAGTCCCAGACGATACCGAACCCCCCAATTCGATCCAGGTAGGCATCAATTGCCGTAATGAGGATAACATTCAGGATACCCACTTTTAAACCGGCTTTGATGAAAACTGTTCGCTCCCGGCAGTCCTTGACCCAATAGGCGGCCAGGGTGCCGCTGATAAAAAAGAAAATCAGGATCTCCAGCCTGTTTTGAAAAATGAACGCGACGGCCATAGCGATGACCAGGGCGAAAGATACGGCTACGTTCAAACCGATCAACAGGCATACGGTCATGGCACCGGCGG
>JAOZUU010000267.1 GCA_029938515.1 Desulfobacterales bacterium
CCCGTCAGGACCACATATCCATTCCCCTCCAAGAGGCCGTACTTAAGATTGGCCAGGGCCTCCTGGTGCTTTTCCCCATACCAGAGAAACCGGGGATCGGTACTGATATTGAATGGCTTTTCCTTTAACTTGTAGAACGAAAGATACATATCTGAATTCTATTGTAATATATTCTGGGGCTTCCTTTAAAAAAGCCCTAATTTGTATCAAACCATACTTTAATGTTTAAATAAATAGCTGTTTTTCTACATGCCCTGACAGTAAATGCAAAAACTGCACCAAATCAATATTTTCGCATTGCGGGTTAAAATCATTGTGCCGGCCAGAAAAGCCCAGGGTAATAACCAACTGAATTATTAAATGGTTCGTGCGAATTACAGTCGCACATCAGTTTTTTATTTATGTTCAGGTAAGTTTTGAATTACATGAAACGCCGTTCTAATTACCAAGCGCGGGCTCAATTACACTTTAAATGAATTCCAAAAAAGAACGCGATATTGTTAGGATTTTGTATCTGATTGTAATTGTTTATAATATAAAGTTTCGGGCCACCGCCTCATTGTTCTGGCACCAAGTTTGCCACATTATCTATCGCTTTCCAAAAAGAAAATAGCTTTAAATATACATTTTACCAGTAATGCCGGTAACGACAAAATCAATGGATGAGGTAATCTGAAGCATGCCACCCTCTGTCGGAAAAAGAGTTAAAAACAGATTCCAAGTGCTGGATTGTAATGTTCGAATCGAATCGAAAGGAATGTTAGGCCTTATCGGAAACAAGATGTACTGCGCTTCGCTCATCAATTTGAGTGCCGGCGGCATGCAGGTGATCACTTATGATATGCTGAAAACTCAAAAACAATACGATATTGCTATTTATACACCGGCTTTTCGTTATCCGATTTCAGCTAGGGGACGAGTGGTATGGCAAATGCCCTATAATGGAAAAGATACAAAGCAATACTATCGAATCGGCCTTGAATTTACCTATTTCAAGGGACCGGCGATGGAGCGACTTGAAGAGCTTGAAAATCGCCCCAAATTACGTGAAATAAGAAGGGATTGATTAAATATGTTGTAAAATATCAGGCTTACCCTCCAAGCGCACCGGACATCAGTTCTCCCACCTGCCGGGAAAAGCGGGAGGGGTTGTCGATTTTACCGCCCTCTCCGATGATGGCCAGGTCGAGCAGCAGCTCGCTGTACTCCTTAATTTTAGAATCTTTCCGGTCGGCTTCAAAAAGTGCCTTGATCTGGCCCATCACCGGGTGTTCCAGGTTCAATTCCAGCACCCGTTTGACTTCGGGCGGGCTCTGTCCGGAGGCCTTTAAAATCTTTTCCATGTAAGCGCTCATGTCGCGATCTTCCCCCGATAAACAGGCGATGGAATTCTTCAGGCGGGTCGACGGCTTCACTTCCTTGACCTTGTCTGCCAGTTGGGACTTGATGAAACCGAAGAGCGCACTGTATTCGTCCTTCTTTTTTCCGTCGGGTTCCCCAATTCCCAGATCGCCCTTTTCGGCACTTTTTAACGGCTTGCCATCGTATTCATTTAACGACTGGATCACCCACTCATCCACCGGGTCCGCCATGAGCAGCACTTCGTAATCTTTCTCTTTTAATTGCTCCAGATGTGGGCTGTTGATCAGGGAAGTGAGGTTTTCGCCGGTGATATAGAATATTTCCTTCTGGTCGGCCTGCATGCGGTCCGTGTATTCCTTAAGGGAGATTTCCTTGTCTTCGGACCTGGTCGTCTTGTAACGGACCAGCTCGGATATTTTTTTACGATTATCCGGATCGATATGAATGCCCCATTTCAAGGCGGAACCAAATTCAGCGTAAAACTTCTCATACTCTTCCACCGCCATGTTTTTCAACAGCTCGAGCAGCTTTTTTACCAGGTTTCGGCGAATGTTGAGCACCAGGCGGTCATGCTGGAGCAATTCACGGCTGATATTGAGGTTCAGGTCCGGGGCGTCCACGAGCCCCTTCACGAAACTGAGGTATTCTGGCAGCAGCGCTTCGCAATTGTCCATGATGAACACCCGTCGGCAGTACAGGTGAACCCCGTGCTGGCGTTCCGGATGAAACAGGTCGAAGGGCGCCTTGGAAGGAATATACAAAAGGGCATTATACTCGGTGGTGCCTTCGAATTTCATGTGGAGCCGGGCAAGAGGCGGGTTCCAGTCGTGGCTCAGGTGTTTGTAAAACTCCTCGTATTCCTCATCGGTGACATCCTTTTTATCCCGCATCCAGATGGCCTTCATGGAGTTTAACGTTTCTTCCCGGACCACCTTGCGGGTGGTTTCACCGATCGGCTTGCCGTCTTTGTCTTTAAGTTGCTCTTCATCGGGAATCGGTTCGTCCTTTTCCACATCCATGACAATGGGATAGCCGACAAAATCCGAATGCTGTTTAATAATTCCTTTGAGGACCCACTGGTCAGTGTAATCGGATTCATCCTTGCCGGGCTTTTTCAATGACAGGGTGATGGTGGTTCCCCGACTTTTTTTCTCCGTCTCCTCGATGGTATAAGATCCGTCACCGGTAGATTCCCAGCGCACGGCCGTATCGCTCTCCGCCGACCGGGTAACCAGCGTGATTTTTTCCGCCACCATAAACGCACTGTAAAAACCAACCCCGAATTGACCGATCAGCTCCGGTGTCAGGGTTTCCATCTGCTTGGACTGTTCCAGGGCTTCCAGAAACGCCGAGGTCCCGCTTTTAGCAATGGTCCCGATATTTTCCAGCACTTCCTCATAGGTCATCCCGATCCCGTTGTCCGAAATCTCCAGTGTCTGCTTGATTCCGTCCGGCGAAATTTTAATTTTAAACTCGGCATCATCCCCTAAAATATCGGTATCCGTTTGAGATTTGAACCGAAGCTTGTCGATGGCATCGGAAGCGTTGGAGATCAGCTCCCGTAAAAAAATATCCTTGTGGGTGTAAAGCGAATTGACAATCAGATTCAACAGCTGCTGAATCTCGGTTTCAAATTGGCGGGTTTCTTTTCTGGTTTCCATTGGTGCTCCTGAGTATTGAGGTAAATCGGGTCTATTTTTACCGGATTATTCCATCCTTTGACTGGCAATCTTATTTTATCAAACGCGCAAAATATAATTAGCCGGGTTGGCGGTGTCAAGACGGGGTCTTTGAGGGCCAAAAAATCTACGATAAATTGGTTCTAATTTCGAAAGCCTCGGGCCAAGGCCATTCCCATATCGAAAAATCCACCCGGGATAGACGGACATCTCTATCCGGCATATCCGTGTCTCTTTTTTCACTAAACATCGTAGGTGGACGATGCCGTGGTTCCGCCATGGCCCGCCCAATTGGTGTGGAAAAACTCGTCCCTGGGTCTGTCAATCCTCTCGTAGGTATGGGCGCCGAAATAGTCGCGCTGTGCCTGCAGCAGATTCGCGGGAAGCCTTGCCGAGCGGTAGCCGTCATAATAAGCAAGCGCCGCGCTGATGGCCGGCATGGGGATGCCCAGCTGCACTGCCGTTGCCGCCACACGTCGCCAGCCCGCCTGCGCCGTCTCTACTGCCTGTTTGAAAAACGGGTCTATCAGCAGATTCACCAGATCGGTATCGGTGTCAAAAGCCTCCTTGATTTTCCCAAGAAATGCCGAACGGATGATGCAGCCGCCCCGCCACATCAGCGCGATACCGCCGTAATTGAGACTCCATCCCTGTTCCGCTGCCACGGCGCGCATCAGCTGATACCCTTGGGCATAGGACACGATTTTGGACGCATAAAGCGCCTGTTCGAGGTCGTCGATCATGGCTGCTATGTCGCCGTCGAATGTAGCCTGCGGCCCGCTGAGCAATTGTGATGCCGCAACCCGTTCGTCCTTGAGCGCCGACAGGCAGCGCGCAAAAACCGCCTCGCCGATGAGCGTCAGTGGCTGGCCGACATCCAGTGCGGACGTCACTGTCCACTTGCCGGTGCCTTTCTGGCCTGCCGCGTCGAGAATTTTGTCGAGCACCGCTTCACCGTTTTCGTTTTTATAACCGAGGATATCACGGGTGATTTCAATCAGGTAGGAGTCGAGCACACCTCTATTCCATTGGGCGAACACATTACGCATCTCTTCGTTGGAAAGACCGAGGCCATCTTTCATTATCTGATAGGTCTCGCAGATCAACTGCATGTCGCCGTATTCAATACCGTTGTGCACCATTTTAACAAAATGGCCCGCACCGTTTTCGCCGACCCAGTCACAGCAGGGCTCACCGTCATCCGTGTGTGCACAGATTTTCTGAAATATCGGCCGAACCGTCTCCCATGCGGCCGACGAACCGCCCGGCATGATGGAGGGACCCAATAAAGCGCCCTCTTCGCCGCCCGAAACCCCGGCGCCGATATACAACAACCCTTTGCGCTCGGCTTCCGCCGCACGACGGATTGTGTCGGGAAAATGCGAATTTCCGCCGTCGATGATAATGTCGCCCGATTCAAGATATGGAGTGACCGATTCAATAAACGCATCCACAGCATTGCCCGCCTTGATCATGCACATCACCTTGCGCGGTTTGCTTAGTGTTTGGACAAGTTCTTCAACGCTGTGACAGCCAATAATGTTTTTCCCGGCGGCGCGACCATTGATAAAATCATCCACCTTGCTGGTCGTGCGGTTAAAACAGGCGACCGTAAACCCCTTGCTCTCCATGTTGAGAATCAGATTCTCACCCATCACCGCCAACCCGACAACGGCAATATCGGCATTTGCTTTCAT
>JAOZUU010000010.1:0-3935 GCA_029938515.1 Desulfobacterales bacterium
TGGCAGGATCACGTATGGTTTGAGCGGATGATTCATCTTCGGGTTAGTCGTTTAACGAGTCTTCCACTGTAACGCTGGGGAATTTCAAGGTCAATTGATCCGCTTTTCATGGCGTTACATTTCATGATCAGGAAATTGATCTTTTTCAGGATTCGGTATTTTTCGGCCGTATCCTTCATCCCGGCCAGCAGGGTTTCCGTCTTCCGGATTTCTTTTTTAACCTCTATCTCGGGCGGCAGGTAATCGGCGTTTTTCAGGATCTTATGGCATATACGCAAATCTTCAGGAATGTGCTGGTCATTTTCCAGACAAAGCGGCTGGCCGCTTCCTTCCAGATCTTCGAACCGTCCCTCACGCTGGGCGCGCTGGATCCGTTCTTCGACGATTTTTTCAAATCCGGTCAGCATTATGATATCGTTTCCAGGATTTCTGGTAAGTTTAATCGATTGCAACCTTATATATGCATTCCCGCCGGTTTTATCAAGCCTTGATAGTTCATTGAATATATAATATGCCACGGACTCACACAGGCTGTTTCAGTCATATTTTATCGAAAGAGCCTTGACTTTCGTTCATTTTATTATATAATTAACCCATGAAAAGATTCATAGAAGACATTTTGATAAAATGGAAAGATGAGCGGGGCCGCAAACCTCTTATTCTTTCGGGGGCACGTCAGGTTGGGAAGTCCTATGTAATCGAACAGAATTTTGCTTCTAATTTTGAGCAATTGTTGAGTATTAACTTCGAAAAGCAGCCCGAATTCAATCGCTGTTTTGAATCAGGCTATAACCCTGCCAGGATTTTAAGAAGAATCGAAGCGATTGCAGGTCAGAGAGTAAATATTGGAAAAACGCTTGTTTTCTTTGATGAAATTCAATTTTGTCCCGAAGCGATCATTTCACTTAGATATTTTTTTGAAGAAATGCCAGATTTACATATTATCGCCGCCGGCTCATTGCTGGAATTCACTATTGAAAAAATCTCAATACCTGTTGGACGAGTGACTTTTCGACACTTGGGTCCCATGTCATTCGAGGAGTTTCTGTATAACTCAGGGAATCAACTGCTTCTGGATGAGATAAGGGCGCATTCTATCAATAGATCGTTTCCTGAAGCACTTCATAACCAGGCTATTTCATTGCTCAAGGAATATATGGCTATCGGCGGTATGCCTCAGGTTGTCGACAGTTATATCAAACATCAGGATTATTTACGATGCCAGGAATTACTATCTGACCTTCTTGAATCCTATGTTAAGGATTTTCTGAAATACAGTTCGAAGCATTCTGATTTCAAATACATTGATACCGTATTCTCCAGGATTCCCCATCTTGTCGGCAATCAATTCAAATTTGTCCAGATTTCCCGTGGTATTCAGTCGAAATATTTAAGGAATGGGCTTGATTTACTTTCTAAAGCCGATCTGGTTAAATTGATATATAAAACAAGCGGGATCCCTTTGGGTGCCAATTATAATCCCCGGCGTTTTAAACTGCTATTTCTTGACCTCGGTCTTATGCAAAGAGCCTGCGATCTCAAAATATCTCGCTGGATTATTGACAGCTATAATTTGATTAATGCCGGTCCTGTTGCCGAGCAATTTGTGGGTCAACAAATTTGTGCCAATTCTAATTTTAAACGGGAAAGGCTTTACTTCTGGGCAAGGGATAAGCGCGGAAGCTCCGCGGAAGTAGACTACATGATTGAGGGTAATCATGGCGTGATACCCATAGAAGTCAAGGCCGGTGCTTCCGGAAAATTGAAAAGCATGCATTTATTATTGAACAGCCAACCCAAGATATCCAAGGGAATCAAGGTATCACTCGATAATTTTGAAAGCCATAACAATATTCAATCCATACCCCTTTACGCCTTTGGAAGCTGGCTGGAAAAAGGGAGGTGCCTTTCACGGTGAGATTTTCAGTCTGATGTCGCAAGTTTTTCAAAGGTCTCAAATGGGAAAGATAAGGTCAGCACTTTGCTCTGTCGCACGATCAAATATCTAAGGGATGTCTTTCTGGTTGCAGTATCATCCCTTCTACTGGTGCTCTCTTTCCCTGAATTCGATCTGGGCATCCTGGCCTGGGTCGGCCTGGTCCCGTTATTTGTCGCAATTACCGGGAAAAAACCGGTTGGCGGATTTAGTTTAGCGATTGTCGGCGGTATTTTTTTCTTTTTGGGTGTTTTTCAGTGGATCCTTTATATTAAAGGTTACACCCTGTTCCACCATAGTTTTCTGGCCGTTTATCTGGGATCATACTTCGGGTTTTTCGGGTTGGTTTTTTGTTTCATAGCCCGTCGGCGCGGCCCTGGATGGGCACTATTTGCCGCGCCGTTTATCTGGGTTTGTCTGGAATATATCCGATCCAATTTCCTTTTTTTAGCCCTTCCCTGGGGGTTGCTCGGCCACACTCAATATCGATACCCACCGGTTATCCAGATCGCCGCCATCACCGGGACCTATGGCATCAGCTTTTTAATCGTGATGGTCAACGCAGCTTTCGCCTCGCTGGTGCTTCCTTTTGCCCGCCATTGGACATCCTTCTCGGGAATGATTTTCAGCGCGAAACCCGCCCGACCATTGTTGATCATTACCGTGTTATCAGTCGCTTTGACTTTGGGTTATGGCTATGTGACGATTTCACAACCGTTCATCGGTAAACCCGTACACATCTCGGCAATTCAGGGAAATATCGAGCAGGTAAAAAAATTCGATCCAAGATTTGCTGATAAAATCATGCATATTTACACCACCATGACCCGCGAAACGGCCGAAGCGCAGCCGGATCTCATCGTTTGGCCTGAAACCGCCACACCTGGATCGGTCAGCCGGGATTCCACTCTGCGCACATCATTGATACATACGGTCGTATCATTGATCGCGTAAAAAATGACCGGGGAGAGGATATCTTCATCCGGGGTACCCTGAACGGAAAGATTATCCCCATGAAGTCGGGAACCATCTATACCCGCTACGGAGAGCTGGCCGTCTGGATCGGTTTTTTGGGAACGTTTGTTTTTATTCTGCTCTCGGTATTTTTTAGACAGGATCTACTGGATCATCAGGATGTTTTTGCCTTTTCGGAAGAAAAACAAAAATAGAATGAATATATAATTAGCCACAGACTTAGACAGACTATTCTCATAATAAATCAGGTAGATACGAGTAGGAAAACCTGTCGGCGTTTGTCAATGTGAGTCCTTGGCTAATCATAGGGTTTCAGGGTAACCTTGACATTATCGCAGCATATGTTTATAAAGTAAACATAGTATACAGCGAGGGGTAAAGAAGATGGCAACGAATACCATATCAGCCAGATTAGATGAAACAACCCGCGGCAAGCTCGAATTATTGGCCCAGGCTACCAAGCGCTCAAAATCCTTTTTAGTCACCGAAGCAATTCAAGAATATATTAAAACCCAGGAATGGCAGATTGCAGCCATCAAAAAAGGATTGGAAGCGGCTGAGCAGGGAGATTTCGCTACTGATGATGAGGTCCGAGAGTTCTTTCACAGCCGGGGGATAGATGAAGCTTAGGTGGGTCCGCCCGGCCTTAGAGGACCTAAGAGAAATCGACAATTATATATCCGCCGATAATCCGGATGCGGCCAAAAGAGCACTGTCGCGTATCCGGGCGCATTCCAGGCTGTTGGTCGATCAGCCGCATCTGGGCAGACCTGGGAGAGTGCCGGGAACACGCGAGCTTATCGTTTCTAAAACACCATTTATCCTGCCTTACCGGGTTATGTCCGATGAAATCCAGATCCTTCGGGTCATCCATGGTGCCAGAAGATGGCCGAAAACGTTTACGCCTTGATATGTGAAAACATCGCCTTTTTAGCCACCGACCCGTCTTCAGGCTACGCCTCTGGCTTCCGTCTTCGTAAATAACTTCGACGGACAGGACGACCCGACAAGTCGCTGAAGCTTC
>JAOZUU010000010.1:4035-16429 GCA_029938515.1 Desulfobacterales bacterium
CGTCTTCGTAAATAACTTCGACGGACAGGACGACCCGACAAGTCGCTGAAGCTTCGCCGCGGCAGGCCCCACATCGACCCACGCAGACGATTGATTTAAAACAATGTAGACTCTGTATGTGAAGCCCGTCTGTGCCTGTCTATGTGGGCCTGTGGCGCTATTGAAGTCGGTTGAAAACCTTGGATTAGGTATCGAGGTCAAGGCGCGTGCCGACGAGAAAGCGAAGTCCACCTGAGGCGGATGAAAATTTTGAAAAGGTGCGCAATACCGAGATCGTGGCCTTAAAAGGAGTTTTAAAATAGCTCCTACGTAATTTGCATACTCAATTAATCCATAATTTTTTCAGCTTGCATTTTTTTGATTAAATCTGGTATATTCTTCGTTTAGGCAGGAATGGCAAAGCCCCCTCTCTTTTAACAAACAATGTCAGCTTAACCATTTAGCCTTGGTTGGAAGGTGCAAGGGCAAATGAAAAAATAGGCGGTGCAGATCTTTCAGATTAACTTCGTTTTCGACTCCACATAATTCTTTCTCTTAGAAACCACCCACATGGAAAGACGTTTGCCATGAAATGTTCGAGGATTTGCAGATAATGAAAGGAACATTCATTCAAATCCCCGGCTTTTATTTGGTTTTTTTGTTGTATTTTTTCCTGATTCCCATCAAAGCGAACGGAACTCCGCCAATCCCGCCACAACTCGTTTCGCCCCCGAATAGTTCAGATGACATTCCCTTAACCCCCCGCTTGGAGTGGGCTCCGTCACTCGGAGCTATATCGTATCAAGTTGAAATTCGCGCCGTTTTAGACAAGGTGGAATACCCGATTTTTTTGAATGAAACGGAAGATACATATTTTGATATCCCCCCAGGATATCTCGCTGTTTCTGTCCACTACATATGGGGCGTAAGAACGATTGAGGAAGTTGATTACGGTGTTGAAAATAATGGGGGTGAGAAAACTTACAGTAAATGGTCAAATAGAAGTTTTGCAACCGGGCTGATATCTGCTATAACTGGAAATTGTGAAGATGACGATGATTGCGACGGCATTCCTAATAGTCTAGAAATAAAAATTTTGAAAACCAATCCTCATAAAAAAACCCTTTTTGTCCGGCCTAAAAAAGAAATAGATGACGAATTATATGCATACTGGGAGGAGTTTTATACAAAGCTTTTTCCAGGAAGCAGCAATGGCAGGATGAATATCCCGGCATTTGTACTGGCCGGCATTGAAGTGGTTGTGATTGGAGAGATGGACAATCCCTACATCCCCATGAAAGACTTTCAATATGACCCGGCAAACGATGGTAAAAAACCACCTTGTGACATCCTGGAAATAACGCTTAAAAGAAAGGCAGGCTTGGAAGGATGGCCGCTGTACTGTGGCGTTGCTGATGATGCCTATCACGAGGGCCATACCTATCTTATGTCGGATGATCGCAACAATCGATCTGTCTGGTCATGGAGCACCATCGGTTATGCATCATCCGCAGAAAAGTCACACAAATACTTTAAGACTTTTATTTATCCTTATGCGCTCGATAATTATTTTAAAGAGGGCGCATATGAAAAGATAGCGGTGGGGGAGAAACCGATTGTAACCAACTGCAGAAAATTTCCCGAAAAGTGCAACCATCTCAGTCCTTTTAATTTTAACGATAACGACCCTCTGCCTAACCCACCTTACACCATGAAACCCGACGATACAGTTGAATTTAACGAGATAGATTTCGATGCTGAAGGAAAAATAATACGGATTGGCAAGCGGGGAAAGCCTTACAACAAATACCAGGTGCTGGCACGAACCGTAGTTCACGAAATGGGACATGCACTTCTCGGTGCCGTTTGGCAGGATCACTGCCAGAACCCGTGCTGCATCATGTGCCGAAAAATTACAGACAGGGATCAAAAGGGATTTGGACCCGGCTGCCGAATTGCGGAAACAAACGTCTCCGACTGCCAGCATGGTCCCGGAAGAAACCAGGACATCCGTGCCGTTGGGGTTGTTTTTAACCATGTTCATTGAGACGGATAACAAAAACCATTCAGGAAAAGGAGGCAGAAAAATGGGCAGGAAGGTAAAATTGATGATGTTTTTGGCATTTGTGGCCATGTTTACTGTTTCTTACACGACGGCTTGGGCCGATGGTGCTAAGGAGCCACCGAAAGATGGTTGTGAAGATCTACCGCTTCCCACTAATCAAAGCCCGGTGATTCACGGAACTTTTACTGCGTCTTATTTTGTTGAGGATGGCCAGCCCGCCAAATACTACAGCATCCAGACTGTTCTGAAAACGACGAAAGTGATAACAAACAAACAGATGATGGAAAAATTGAAGATTTCCAGTGCGGGCTGCACCAAGATGAAGACCGATGAAGAAAAAAAAATTAAGTCGGGAAACAAGGACAAGTGCCCCGGATTCGAATCGGCGGAAATCGATCTTACGAAGCTGCATACTTTCCCAAAATATATCGTTATCCATAAAAATTTATGTGAGTATACCGAAAACGATCTCATGAGCCTTTACTGGGCCAGACCCTGTAATGTGAAAATCCAGGAGGAATTCGGTTTGAAGGGGCGCGCTGTCCTCACGGATATAAAAATCATAAATCAAAATCATTGCGACGATGAGAAAAAGGCCGCTATTTCCGGTACATTTAAAATCAGGGTCGTTCCAGTTCCATAAGTGCTAATTTTCTCAGGAACTGGCTTTACAGTTATCGGTTGATGAAATTTAAAAAACACAGAATTTCATTCATTTGAGTCATGCCCGTACGGGCGGGGATTTAGTGGCTTCAGCGGTTTATTGATTCCTGCCTGCGCGGGAATGACAATACAGATGACTTTATACGGCACCATTAAAAACACTGGCATCAGCATTTTTTCATCTGTTCTCCTCGTCAGCCTGTTTCCCGATTGGAATCTGGGCCTCCTGGCATGGATCGCGATCGTGCCGTTGCTTTTGGTCGTTTCGCGTCGGGGGCGAATAGACGGATTTCTTCTCGCCTATTTATGCGGAATTTTATTTTTTTTAGGCACGTTCGACTGGATCCGTAACATTGCTTATTATCGATGGTATCACCACGCGATCCTGGCGCTTTATTTAGGCGCCTATTTCGGTCTTTTCGGTTTGGGAGTGGGTTATGTTTCCAAACGTATGGGGCAGCCCGCAGGTCTGTGGGCCGCCCCCTTTCTCTGGGTAGCACTGGAATACATCCGCTCAAATTTCTTTTTTTTGGCCTTACCCTGGCAATTGCTCGGCCACTCACAGTACCAACACTCGGCAGCTATTCAGATTGCCGCCTTGTTCGGCACTTACAGCATCAGCTTCCTGATCGTTTTGGTGAATGCGGGAATCGCGTGCCTGGTGCTCCTTTTATTATCCTTATTACAGGAGCGAAGATCTCAGCAAAGCTGCAAGATGGTTTCTAAAAAATGGGCCCTTGCGCTGGTATTTTCAGCCGTATTATGCACGGTCTTGAGCCTGGGATACGGCCATCGGGCCATCTCGAAAACAATGATTGGAAAACCGATCGATGTCGCCATTGTCCAAGGGAATATCGACCAACGTAAAAAGTGGGATCCGAAATATGCCGATGAGATCATCCGGATCTATGAGGACCTAACGTTGAAAGCCGTCTGGAATCGCCCGGAGCTGATTATCTGGCCCGAAACGGCCACGCCCGGATCGATCTCGCTCAATCCCGAGATTTTAAATGAACTCAAACAGATGGTCCTCAAAACGGGGACACCCCTTGTTTTCGGAAGTGCCCAGCATCAGAAATTCATGAAAGCTGAACAGGAAAGGCCTCATTTAGTCAATTCCGGTTTTCTGATGAACCCCGGGAATAAAAAATCTGAATTACAGCAGTATGATAAAATTCGACTTCTCCCTTTCGCTGAATATTTACCCCAGAAGGAAATTATTCCATGGAAATGGATTAACGTTTCCAGCCTAAGCGAGTATGATCCCGGTCAGCAGCCTGTTGTTTTCGAATTGCCGCCATATCGATTCGGAGTAACCATTTGCTGGGAAAACATTTTTCCGGATTTTATCCGACAATTTGTAAAACGGGGCGCCCAGTTCATTGTAAACATCACCAACGAGGCCCGGTTTGGAAAAACCGCCGCACCCCGTCAACTTTTGGCCATCAGTGTGTTTCGTGCCGTAGAAAACGGAATTTTCATTATTCGTTGCGCAAATACCGGGGTTTCGTGTATCATTGATCCCCGTGGACGAATCGTCAAACGGCTTCAGGATGAAAACGGTCAGGATCTGTTTGTCAGGGGTATATTAAATGGAACGATCATTCCCACGGATTCGAAAACTTTTTATACCCGCAATGGAGATCTGGTCCCCATTCTGGCCATAGCGGTGTCTTTGGTTTTCATATTCATCGCCTGGTCGAAACCGTTAGCCAAAAGGAAAAATACCCATGACATCGAAGGACAATAAAAATCGATCCTGGTTCGCATTCGGCCTTGTCATGGCTTTTATTGTCACCGTTGCATCTCTTTATTTTTACAATATCCTCAAATGGGCGGATGAACCGGAATTCGGTTTTATCAGCCGATCCGGGACCGCAATTGATATTGTCGGGGGAGTGGAAAAAGAAGGCCATCAGGCGGGGTTGCGCCCAGGGGATCGTATCCTTTCGATAAATGGCAAAAAAATTCAAACCGTCCAAGAAAAGCGAGCGTTTCGAAATTATGGCCTTCAAGAGAAAAACACCTACGCCATCGAAAGAGGCGGTGATCGGTTTGAGGTCACTATCATCAACACGCCTGCCGGGTTCCCGAGGACTTTTAGACAAAGTGGCTTCCCCTATTTAGTCGGACTTAGTTATGTGTTAATCGGCATTCTGGTTTTTCTGATGAAGCCGCATCGGCACGATAGCTGGGTTTTCTTTATTTTTGCCACCTGCCTGGGATTGCTCATGATTTTTCTTTATAGAGGCGGGGCTTTGAAGCCATTCTGGGTGAATAATATCCACATATTCCTTTACTCTTTTACTCCGGGTGCAATCCTCCATCTGGCCCTCTCAGTTCCGGTAAAACGAAACTTGGTCATCAGATATCCTTTAGTCGAATTTTTGCCATACGTTGCTTCACTGCTTTTATTTATCGGTATACGGTCATCCGCGTCTGAGATGCTGGCGGTTTCCAAGACATGGTATTTGATCCTTTTGTCGTATTTTGTCCCGGCTTTGATCGTGTATATTCTCTCCTGCCTTCATTTGTGGATGCGATCATCCTCTGTGATCGCCAGGGTACGCGCCAAGGCTATCCTGTTTGGTGCTCTCATCGCCACATCGGTGCCGATTCTGGATATGCTCTTCAGTAATCTTTTCAAAATTTACCTTGTTCCCAACTTCAATTACTACCTCCCCTTTTTTATCATCTTCCCTCTATCCATCGGATATTCGATCACCAGGCATAACCTATTCGACATCACTACCGTTATCCGGCAAACCTTTGGTTATTTGCTATTAACGGCCGGTATCGCTATTATCTATTTTCTGGTCGTGGTTGTCCTTTCCCGGTTCTTGGGTGATATATGGCAGAAACAATCTCATTTTCTATTTCTGGCGATTTTTATGATCGTCATGTTGTCGTTCGGGTTTCTCCGTAAGCGAGTCCAATCTTATGTGGACCGTATTTTTTTCCGAATGGACTTCGATTACAAGGAAACGGTTTCGCGAATCGGCATGGCCATGCGATCCTTGATCAATATCGACCAGGTCGTGGCGTTTATGAAGGACATCGCTGAAAACGTGCTGTTCGCCGGGCCGAGTTACGTCATGCTTTTAAACCAGGAGAAAAACGCCTACGAATGTGCGGCCGAATCCTGTTCCGTGACGAGCCTGCCGGCCGGGGAACTGCTGATCCGGAAAATTGCCGAGCAAAAAAGAGAAATAACCCGCTACGACATTGACGAAAACCCGCTTTTTGCCATCGATCGCGAGGCGTGTAAAGAGACCTTCAGCCGCCTGGGTGCCAGTTTGATCGTCCCGCTCATCTATGAAGACCATCTCTCCGGATTTATGGCGCTGGGAAAGAAAAAGTCGGGCAAGATTTTCAAGTATGAGGACGTGCTCCTTTTGAAGACCCTGGCCAACCAAGGGGCCATGGCCATCGAAAATGCCCGTCTGTTTACCGATCTGGAAGGGCAGACCGACACGTTATTGAAAACCAACGTCAAACTCGAAATGGAGATCGATCAGCGCAAAAAGGCCGAAGCCGAGTTGAACAAATACAAGCGACAGCTTGAAAAAAAGGTGGAAAGGCAGACCGTGGAGATTGACCGGAGCCGGAAGGCCCTGGCCGATTTAAAAGGTGATATCAAGCGGGGGCATCGCTTCGGGAGAATGATCGGTAAAAGCGAGTCGATGCAGGCGATTTATGCCCTCATTCAGAATCTGGTCGATGTACCCGCCACGGTGTTGATTACCGGTGAAAGCGGCACGGGCAAGGAACTGGTGGCTGAAGCGCTTCATACCGAAAGCCGCCGCAAGGATCACCCGTTTGTCAAGGTGAATTGCTCGGCTCTGTCTGAAAGCGTGCTGGAAAGCGAATTGTTCGGCCATGTGAAAGGGGCGTTCACCGGGGCCGATAAAAACAAGATCGGCCGATTTCAGAAGGCGTCTGATGGCACCATCCTTCTGGATGAAATCGGGGATGTATCGTTGAACTTTCAAAAGCGACTGCTGCGGGTACTTCAGGAACGTGAGTTTGAACGCCTGGGAGATACGATCACTCTTTCCATGGATGCCCGTGTCATCGCGGCGACCAATCAGAACTTGCCGGAAAGGGTCAAACAGGGTGAGTTTCGTCAGGATCTTTATTACCGCCTAAAGGTGGTGGAAATCAAACTGCCGCCCCTGCGTGAACGCAAGGAGGATATCCCCCTGTTGATCTACCATTTTCTCAATGTCTTCAACGAGGAGCTGGGTAAAAAGATTGAGAGTGTTTCCCCGGAAGTGCTGCGCATCCTGATGGCCTATCACTGGCCGGGCAATGTCCGCGAACTTCGCAATACGCTGGAGCATATCTGTATCCTGTGTAAAAATATAACCATCGTCGAGGATGATCTTCCATCGGATTTTCCCGGCTATGATCTGGCGTATGACCCGTCGTTTCAGGCCTTTTCGGATGGCAAACAACCTTCCGAAACCCTTACGGTCGATAAACAAACCTTGTTGAAAGCGCTCGATCAAGCCGAGTGGAATAAAACCCGCGCCGCCGAGATCCTGGGCATCAGCCGCCGGACGCTGTATCGCCGGTTGAAGGAATACCAGATATAGGGGACCAGGAAAGAATAAAATCCGGCGTCATCTCCGTGGATTTTGTTGACTTTTATGACTCGATTTTCAGGATACCATATAGAGCAAAAGATTTATGAGAGCAGCGGAACGCTTATCCTTAGAGCGAAGGGTAAAGAAGATGCCCAGACAGTGATCTTAAAGGTGCTGAAGCCGGAGCATCCCAAACCTGAACAGATCCGCCGGTTTCAAAATGAATATAAAACCGCCTGTCGCGTGACCTCACTTAAAGGGGTCATCGAGACCCACTCACTGGAAAACGTTGATAACCGCTTCATCATGGTCATGGAGGATTTCGGTGCGGTCTCCCTGGATATCCTGATGAAAAATGACCGGTTTTCTCTCACCAGGGTGCTTGCCATTGCCATTGCGGTCACCCGAGCCCTGGGAGAAATCCACGCGACCGGTATCATCCACAAAGACATCAATCCCGGCAACCTCGTTATTAACCCGGAAACCGACTGCCTGAAGATCATTGACTTTGGCATTGCCACCACCGTATCGGAAGAGATATCGGCCAGGGCAAATCCGGATGTGATCGAGGGTACTTTGACATATATGTCACCGGAACAGACAGGCAAGGTAAACCGGGCCATTGATCACCGTACCGATTTTTATTCACTAGGTGTCACCCTTTACACGTTGCTGGTACATAAAGTACCCTTTAATGGCTGCGACCCGGCAGAATTGATCCATGCCCATCTGGCCAGGCAACCAATTCCACCAAAAGATCTTCGATCATCCATCCCCGGGATCGTTTCCGATTTAGTTATGAAACTGCTGGCAAAGAACCCCGATGATCGTTATATAAACGCCGCCGCGATTGAATCCGACCTGACGAAATGCCTTGATGTGTCTCAAACAATCCGTCCAGACCAACGTTTTTTATTGGGTCGCCAGGATTTTCAAACAACCATGAAAATTGCCGACAAACTCTATGGACGGGATCCGGCCCTGGAAAGGTTGCAAAAGGCCTTTCAACAGGCCCGTGCCGGTGAAAGCCGTCTGTTTCTGGTCACGGGATCTGCCGGCATCGGTAAAACGACTCTGGTCAATGCTCTTCGCCGAACCGTGACTCAAAAAGGCGGACGTTTTATTGCCGGAAAATACGATCCACTTCAGCGCAACATCCCTTACAGCGGCCTTATTTTTGCGTTACAGGAACTCGTCAGGCAATTGTTAACCCTGCCCGAGTTGAAGTTAAGCGAATTGCGTCAGGCGCTTCTAAAGTCCATTGGCACCACTGGGCAGGTCATTATCGATCTGGTTCCTGATTTGGAGATGGTTCTGGGCCCTCAACCACCAGTGGCGGCGCTTGCGCCTGTCGAATCCCTTAATCGGTTTTTTGTTGTGTTTGAGAAATTGATGCGGGTTTTGGCCAAACCAGACATGCCGCTGGTCCTGTTTCTGGATGATTTACAATGGATTGATGGCGCCTCACTTAAACTGGTCCAAATTCTGCTTACATCCAACATGGTGGAATCCATACTGGTGATTGGCGCCTACCGGGACAACGAGAGGGAACAGGCCCATGTATTGGAAACAGCGCTGGCGGATATCCAAGCGGAAAAAATTCCCGTAGATTTGGTCCGCCTCGAACCGCTGAAATCATCTCATCTGGTACAGTTGGTTTCCGACAGTTTCGGGTGTTCCCCCACCAAAGGCCAACCCCTTGCCGAATTGATTATGGACCGCACCCTCGGAAACCCGTATTTTATTCATGAATTTTTAAGGTCGCTGCATGCACAACAATTAATCCGCTCTGACCCGGCCAATAGGACCTGGCAATGGTCGCTTTCGACGATTCGCGCATCAGCACTGCCGGATGGTCTCGCTGCCCTGCTGACAAACAAAATTCAATCCCTTTCCAGGGAAAGTCAGGAATTACTGAAGATGGCCGCTTGTATCGGTTGCCGATTTGAATTCGGTATCCTCCTGGCTGTCGTATCTGAAAAAACCAGGGGCAATATTACCGATACCCTGCGGCAGGCTGTTAAGGCGGGGCTAGTTATCCCTCCTGAAGATGAGATCCCGTTTGGCGATATTGAATCTCACAATAAAGATATAACGACCCGGGCTGAATACCGGTTTAGCCATGACCGTATCCAGCAGGTCATTTATCGGCTTGTAACGCCGGCGGAAAAAACCCGATTCCATTGGAAAATCGGACAAATTATGCTGTTACGCGCGACAACCGGGAAACGCAAACGGCATATATTCGATATTGTCAATCAGCTCAATACGGGGGTTCGTCATTGTTGTTCACCCGCCGATCGTATTCAACTGGTTCGTCTGAATCTGGATGCCGGGCAAAAAGCAAAAGCGGCCCTGGCCTACGATTCGGCGTTTAACTATTTTGAGATCGGAATTGATCTCTTAAATCGTTTTCATTCAGAGACGACCGAGCCACAATCACCCTGGAAAAAAGAATATGAGTTGACCCTGACACTCTATCTGGAGGCCCTGGAATCAGCTTCGCTTAGTGCCAGATTCAGTGAGATCGACAACTTGGGGCTGGCCGTTTTATCCCATGCGAAAAGTCTTCCGGATAAAATGAAGGTTTACGAGGCCAAATGCTATGCTTTCTACACCCAAAACGATTTGCAAGGCGCGGTGGATACCGTTTGTACGGCTTTGGGGCTATTGGGTATTAAAATTCCCCGAAATCCTCGCAAATCAAATGTTATCATCGATTTTATGAAAACCAGATTGGCATTGGCAGGTAAAAGCACCAGGCAGATTGAAAATTCCTCACACGTGACAAATCCTGAGAAGCTGGCTGCCCTGAGCTTGATTTATACGGTACTGCTGCCATCCTATTACGTTAACCCCAATCTTTTTCCTCTCTTCGTTTTCAGAGGCGTACGGATTTCGGTACACCATGGGACAACGGCTAATTCCGCCTTTGCTTATGCCGGATACGGCCTGATCCTTTGCGGTGTTTTGGGTCAAATTGAAAAAGGCTATCATTTTGGCCGGCTTGCACTCAAACTGATGGATCAATTTGATATCCAGCAATATAAATGCCGGACACTGGTAACGGCGCATACATTTACGACTCATTGGAAACATCATTTGGGTGAGACACTGCAACCGCTGCTGGATGCCCATCAGAGCGGGCTTGAAACCGGTGATATCGAATTTGCGGCCATCGCCGTCTATCTTTATTCGTTAAACCAGTTTTACATGGGCAGAAGCCTGGAACAATTGGAAAAGGTGATGGCCACCTTCGAACAAACCATTTATCACCTGAAGCAGAAAATAACGCTCCAGTTCCAGAAAATTGTGCACCAGGCAGTGCTGAATTTGATTGGTCGCTCTCCAGACCGGTGCCGGTTGCTGGGCGAATGTTACAATGAAGAAAAAATGCTTCCCCGGCATAAGGAAGCGCTTGATCAGAATGCACTTTTCAGCGTTTTTTTGCTTAAAGCGTTTCTCTGCTTTCTTTTTAACCAGACACACCAAGCGGTTAACAACAGCCGAGAGGCGGAAAAATATTTGGATAGTCAGACCGGTGCCACGGATACCCCCTTTTTTTATTTTTATGACTCGTTGATCGGATTGGCGGCCTATCCAAGTATGTCCAAATTAGAACAGAAACGGGTACTCAAGAAAGTTTCCGCCAATCAAAAAAAAATGAGGAAATGGGCCCGTTTCGGTCCAATGAACTATTTGCATAAGTATCACCTGGTGGAAGCCGAACGCCTGAGCCTTAGGGGGGAAATACCACGGGCGCTTGACCGATACGATCAAGCCATTGAGGCTGCCCATCAATCCGAATATACTCACGAAGAAGCATTGGCCAACGAGTTGGCGGGAAGGTTCTGTGTTCGCCGGAAGGACAATGAAGCCGCAAAAGACTATTTAAAAAAGGCCCGCAATGCTTATCTGAAATGGGGAGCCATCGCCAAGGTCAAGGACTTGGACCAGCATCATGCCATGTTGTTTGAAAATCTGGTCCACAGGCCCGAATCGGGCTTTTCGACACCGGGTGAAGAAACCCTGGTCAACGGCTCAATAAAATCGCTGAATCTGGCCGCAATAATGAATGCGTCACTTTCCATCAGCAACGAGATTATTTATCCCCGGCTGGTGAATCAGTTGATGCGGATTGTGATTGAAAATACCGGCGCCCAAAGGGGGGTTTTGATTTTAAATGACCGTGATACCCTGATGATCAGGGCCAGCAGCTCAATAGATAAAGGAATGGTCGCTGAGTTGCACAAACACCCGTTAAATAAAAGCAATGACCTGCCCCTGACTATCGTGAACTATGTCAGCCGATCAGAAAAATACGTGATCCTGGAAAATTACGCCAGTGATCCGCTTTTTGCCGGCGACCCTTATCTGGCTAAAGAGCGGCCCCAGTCGATTTTGTGTTATCCCCTGAAAAATAAGTCCAAATTGATCGGGATGCTTTACCTTGAAAACAACCTTGTCAGCGGGGTGTTCAACCGACAGCGCCTGGAGGTGCTAAATATACTGGGCGCACAAATTGCCGTCTCCCTGGAAAATGCAAGGCTTTATACGGACCTTGAAAGCCAGGCCAACGAATTGAGTAATTACAAGCAACGACTTGAAAAAACGGTGGAACAACAGACCGTCGAGCTGGATCTGAGCCGGAAGGCGCTGGCCGATTTAAAAGGCGATATCAAACGGGGACATCGGTTTGGCAAAATCATTGGTAAAAGTGAGCCAATGCAGGCGATTTATGCCCTTATTCAGGATCTGGCCGATGTGTCCGCCACGGTGCTGATTACCGGCGAAAGCGGCACGGGCAAGGAACTGGTCGCCGAGGCACTCCACACCAGTGGACGGCGACGGGATAAACCGTTTATCAGGGTCAATTGCGCGGCCCTTTCGGAAAGCGTGCTGGAAAGCGAGCTGTTCGGACATATCAGGGGTGCCTTTACCGGGGCCGACCGGGACAAGATCGGCCGGTTCCAGAAGGCCGGCGACGGCACCATTCTTCTGGATGAGTGCGGGGAGGTGTCGCTGCATTTTCAAAAGAGGCTGCTGCGGGTGCTCCAGGAGCGCGAGTTCGAACGCCTGGGCGACACCGCCACCCTGC
>JAOZUU010000268.1 GCA_029938515.1 Desulfobacterales bacterium
CATTTTTCAAAGGTCTCTCTATCCACATGAGCACTTTCACAACCTTCATGATATATAAAACCGACCAGTCGGTCAATAGCTAAAGAACCGGAATCCGCAATTTATCGACTCGACAAATTGGCAGTTATGCTTAATGTTTTGAACAGGTCGAAGTATGAAAATTTCAATCCACTTAATGACGGATTTCTTGCAAGGAGATAGCAACCATGAATGAAGACACTTTTTCGATTCCAAATATTTCCTGTGGGCATTGTACCTCAGCGATTCAAAACGAGCTTACCGATCTTGAAGGCGTCACCCGTGTGGATGGCCAGATAGAGGCAAAAACCGTTACCGTTCAATGGGATACACCGGCCACCCGGGAGCAGATTCTCGATTCCCTTAAAGAGATCAATTATCCGGCCGACGCTTAAGAGGGAAAAATGGCCCAAGAGACGATCACTTTTCCCGTGGCGGGGATGACCTGCGCCAATTGTGCCATGAACATCGAACGGAGCGTCAAAAAGCTCGACGGCGTCGATACGGCAAATGTTAATTTTGCCGCTGAGCAGGCGACGGTCTCCTTCGATGCACAGGCGGTCCGGCCGGCTGAAATTGTCGACCGGATTCATCAGAGCGGGTTTACCGTGAGCACGGCCCGGGCGGAATTTCCCGTCACCGGAATGACCTGTGCCAATTGTGCCATGAACATAGAGCGAACCTTAAATAAAAAGGTGCCGGGCGTTCTGTCCGCCGGGGTGAATTTTGCCTCGGAGCGTGCCACCGTGGAGTATTTGCCGGCGCTGACATCTTTAGATGAGATGGCGGCGGCCATCCGCAAGGCCGGATTTGATGCCATCCTGCCCGATGAATCCGGCGAGGTCGAAGATATTGAGCAGCAGGTCCGCCGCGCGGAAATCAGGGACCAGACCCGCAAGTTCATCGTGGGAGTTGTCTGTGCCACCCCGCTGTTTATCCTGAGCATGGCCCGTGATTTTGGATTGACCGGTGCCTGGAGTCACGCCCCATGGGTGAACTGGCTTTTTTTGCTCCTGGCCACACCGGTTCAGTTTTACACCGGCTGGGATTATTATGTAGGCGGAATTAAGAGCCTGCGCAACAAAACGGCCAATATGGATGTGCTGGTGGCCATGGGGTCCTCGGTGGCCTATTTTTACTCTGTTTTTTTGTTATTTTTCCCAGCATTGGGCGAACATGTATATTTCGAGACTTCGGCAGTGATCATTACCTTGATCAAGCTGGGCAAGTTGCTCGAGGCCCGTACCAAGGGGCGCACCGGTGCCGCCATCCGCAAGCTCATGGATCTGAGTCCCAAGACGGCCGTTGTGATTCGAGACGGAGCAGAAAGAGAAATTGCGCTTACCAAGGTCGTCAGGGAGGATGTTGTTCTCGTTCGGCCGGGTCAGAGTATTCCCGTGGACGGCGTGGTGTTGGAAGGGGAATCGGCGGTGGATGAGTCGATGCTGACCGGCGAACCGATCCCCGTGGACAAACAGCCCGGCGACGCCGTGGTCGGCGGGACACTCAATCAGCAGGGGATGTTAAAATTCCGGGCCACCCGGGTCGGTAAAGAGACCGCCCTGGCGCAGATCATCCATCTGGTTCAGCAAGCCCAGGGGAGCAAAGCACCCGTCCAGGCCCTGGCCGACCGGGTCGCGGCGATTTTTGTTCCCGCGGTGATCGGGATCGCTTTTTTCACCTTTATTTTGTGGTGGGTGATCGGGGGGCAGTTTGTACCGGCCATGATCCGGTTGGTGGCCGTGCTGGTGATCGCCTGTCCCTGTGCCCTGGGCCTGGCCACACCCACGGCCATCATGGCGGGCACCGGTAAGGGCGCGGAACAGGGGGTGCTGTTTAAAAACAGTGAAGCTCTGGAAGCGGCTTCCGGACTCGACACCGTGGTTCTTGATAAAACCGGAACCATCACTGCGGGGCGGCCTGAACTGACCCATACGGTTCCGATCGGAGATGTGTTTAAAGATGAGAACGCCCTGCTGACGGCGGCAGCTTCAGCTGAAAGCGGCTCCGAGCACCCGGTGGGAAAGGCCGTGGTCCGGGAAGCGAAAAAGAGAGGGCTGGTTCTCCCAAAACCGGACGGTTTCCGTGCTGTCGGAGGGCTCGGAGTAGAGGCCAGGGTGGATGGCGTGAAACTGATGGTAGGAAAACCCGGCTGGTTTACGGAGCTGGGGATCAATTTAGAGCGCGTGGCAGATCGGATCAAAGCCATGCAGAGCCAGGGTCGGACAGTGATGGTGGTCGCGGCTGATTCGACACCGACGGGCTTGCTGGCCGTCGCCGATGTCATTAAGCCCGAATCGGCCGAAGCGGTTCAGTCCTTGCACCGTCTGGGTATTCAGGTAGCCATGTTGACCGGTGACAATCATGAAACCGCCAAGGTCATCGGCCGCGTCGTCGATATCGATACGATTTTTGCCGAGGTCAGGCCCGAAGAGAAATCGAAAAAAATCACGTCGCTTCAATCGGAAGGTAAAAAAGTGGCCATGGTGGGGGACGGAATCAACGACGCACCGGCCCTCGCCCAGGCCGATGTGGGCATGGCCATCGGCACCGGTACCGATGTGGCCATTGAAACCGCGGATGTGATTCTGTCCGGGGGCAGCCTGAAAGGGGTCTCCCGGGCCATCGGTTTAAGCCGGGCCACCATGCGCACCATTCGCCAGAACCTGTTCTCGGCCTTTATTTACAACATCGTTCTCATTCCCGTGGCCGCCGGTGTGCTGTATCCTTTTGAATCCTTGCCGACCTTCTTACGGCAACTTCATCCCATCCTGGCCGCCCTGGCCATGTCCATGAGCAGCATCACGGTCGTAACCAACAGTTTGCGGCTTTATCGTTCGTGATTGATGGGTTACATTGCAACGACCCCCCCCAAAGCTGTACAAGCAATCTTATAATTAGCCACCCCAGTGAAACGATAGACCAGGTTTCACGGGGCAGGCAGACCCACACAGACCTGCACGGACTTTTTGAAAATATTGGTTGAGTGGAAACAGATTTTTTCGAAACCATCAATGATTGTTTTTCTGAATAAGTGTTTGTGATATGTATATACTTTCGTTTCACGTTTTTAATAGACATCGATTTTCGTGATGTTGTGAGGAGGTGTTACATGGCCCAGTCGTTATATCCGAACTTGCTGTCACCGTTGGATCTTGGATTTACGACGCTTAAAAACCGCGTTTTAATGGGATCCATGCATACGGGGTTGGAAGAGGCGCCGAATGGATTCCAACGAATGGCCGCTTTCTACAAGGAGCGGGCCGCGGGTGATGTCGGGCTGATTGTCACTGGAGGAGTGGCGCCCGACGAGGCGGGCATGATCATGGACCAGGGTGCCAAGCTGACGACAGCCGAGGAAGTAAAAAACCACCGGTCGATAACCGAAGCGGTCCATGCGGCCGGAGGCAAGATCGCCATGCAGATCATGCACACCGGCAGATACGGTTTTCATGACCATATCGTGGCCCCGACGGCGATAAAAGCCCCCATTAATGTGTTTAAACCCCATGCCCTGACCGAACCGGAAATAGAAACGCTGGTCGACGATTTTTCCCGTTGTGCCGCACTGGCTAAAGAAGCCGGATACGACGGCGTGGAGATCATGGGTTCGGAAGGCTACCTGATCAACCAGTTTATCGCTCTTAAAACAAACCATCGCACGGATCGCTGGGGGAAGAGTTTTGAAAATCGGGTCCGGTTTCCGGTGGAGATCGTCCGGCGGGTCAGGGAAGCCGTAGGCTCAGACTTTATCCTGATTTACCGGCTTTCCATGCTTGACCTGGTTAAAAACGGAAGTAAGTGGGACGAAGTGGTCGAATTGGCAAAGGCCATTGAAATCGCCGGGGCAACCCTTATCAATACCGGGATCGGCTGGCATGAAGCCCGCATCCCGACCATCGCCGGGGTCGTGCCCAACGCGGCCTTTACCTGGATCACGGCCAGGTTGCGGGCCGAGGTATCGGTACCATTGATCACCAGTAACCGGATCAATACCCCTGAAACGGCCGAAATGGTTCTTGCCCGGGGAGATGCCGATATGGTTTCCATGGCCCGGCCCCTGCTGGCCGACGCGGCGTTTGTCAAAAAAGCGGCTGAAAACCGCGCCGATGAAATCAACACCTGCATCGCCTGTAATCAGGCCTGCCTGGATCATATTTTCGAGATGAAAATTGCCACTTGTCTGGTTAACCCCAGGGCCTGCCACGAAACCGAACTGGTGCTGTCTTCCGCACGGGAAAAAAAGAAGATCGCCATTGTGGGGGCCGGGCCGGCGGGTCTGTCCTGTGCCGTTACCGCGGCGGGCAGGGGCCATGCGGTGACACTGTTTGAAAAGGCCGACCGGATCGGCGGGCAGCTGAATATGGCCATTCAAGTTCCCGGAAAAACCGACTTTAACGAGACGTTACGATATTATCAAAGGCAGATCGAGCTGACAGGGTTGAACCTGCGCTTGAATACGAAATCGACGGCTGATTTACTCCTTAAGCAAGGCTGCGACGCCATTATTCTATCCACAGGCGTGGTCCCCCGAAAAGCAGATATTCCGGGCGGCGATCATCCCATGGTGTTGTCCTATATCGATGTGCTCGCCGAAAAAAAGAGGGTGGGGCGGCGGGTGGCCATCATCGGTGCCGGCGGGATCGGCTTTGACGTGGCCCACTATCTGACCCATCCTGACGGCCCGGATGCCCTGGGGAAAGA
>JAOZUU010000269.1 GCA_029938515.1 Desulfobacterales bacterium
GCATCGGCTACCTGCGGCCCGTATGAGGATGAATTGGATACCCGGGCTTCCCTGCGGCTTCTGGATGAAATCGCCCAGGTGGGAAAACCGATCGTTATTCTGACCGGCGGCGAGCCACTGCTGAGGGCCGATATTTTCGACCTGGCCCGTCACGGCACCGAGCTGGGGTTGCGCATGGTCATGGCCTGTAACGGCACACTCCTCGATGAAGCCATGGCCCACAAAATGGCCGCTGCCGGGATCAAGCGAATCAGCGTTAGTCTGGATGGCTCGACGGCCGAAATCCATGATAAATTTCGGGGGGTTCCGGGCGCCTTTGAGGGGTCTCTGCGGGGTGTTGAAAATGCGAAAAAAGCGGGGATCGAATTTCAGATCAACACCACTATCACCAGGGCCAATCTAAAACAGATTCCGAAAATCCTGAACCTGGCGGTGGAGCTCGGGGCGGTGGCCCATCACATTTTCCTGCTGGTCCCTACCGGCCGGGGCAAATACATCCTGGATAAGGCCATTAATGCCGCCGAATATGAAGAAACGCTAAACTGGTTTTACGACCAGCGGGAAAAAACCCCGCTGCAGCTCAAAGCCACCTGCGCCCCCCACTACTATCGAATCCTGAGACAGCGTGCCCGGAAAGAGGGAAAGAAGATCAGCTTTCAAACCCACGGACTGGATGCGGTCACCCGGGGGTGCCTGGGCGGCATCGGCTTTTGTTTTGTTTCCCACACCGGTATTGTCCAGCCGTGTGGTTTTCTAGACTTGAACTGCGGCGACGTGACAAAGACCCGTTTTGGTGAAATCTGGCACCATGCCGATGTTTTTCGTAATCTCCGCGATTATGACCAATTGACAGGCAAATGCGGCCCCTGTGAATACAAACGGGTTTGCGGCGGGTGCCGTGCCCGCGCCTACGAAGCCACCGGCGACTATATGGCCGAGGAACCATTGTGCAACTATCAACCGATCAAAAACAAAAAAACCAACCCAGATAAACCAGAAAAAATAGCCACAAAGGCACCAAGACGCAAACAATAAATGTTTATTATAATTAAACTTCGTGTCTTAGTGTCTTGGTGGCAAAAATGTTTTGTTAGATAAATCCTTCGCAAACATGATGTGATTTGGACAAATAGGTACTAAGGAGACTCCATGAAAAAGATGCGTGTATCGATACTGACGATCATTTTCATCCTTATCTCTATCCCACCGAATGTCTTTGCCGAGGTCCAGTGGCGGATCAACCAGACCCTGACCCTGGAAAGAGCACCGTTGGACACTGCCGTTTCAGACAGTGGAAAATGGATTTTTGTTCTGACCGAGACGGGAAAGATTCATATTTATAAGGCTGACGGCACGCTCCGGGACACCATCGATGTCGGCACTCATGTGGATAGTATCCGTACCGGATCAAATGAGGATGCGCTCTACCTCCAAAGCCGTGAAAAAAAGGCCGTGGAAGTCCTTTTTCTCGATTTCATTCATGATTTTGATCTGACGGGATCGCCGGTAAAGGGACCGCCGGACGCACCGGTGACCATCGTGGAGTTTTCGGATTTTCAATGCGCCTATTGCAGTCGCCTGATCGGTTTGCTCGACCAGGTTCTGGGAAAAAATCCCGAGACTGTTAAACTGGTATTTAAGCACTTTCCCTTGCAGAGCCACTCATTCGCCGTGAAAGCGGCCATGGCATCCATGGCCGCCCATGACCAGGAAAAATTCTGGCCATTTCATGACCAATTGTTTAAAAACTACAACCAGTTGAACGATAATAAAATTGAAACGATCGCCAAGGAACTTGGATTCGATCCGGAAACATTTGACAAGGAAATGAAAGCCCCGGCCCTGCTTGACCAGATCAAACGGGATTATCGGCAGGGCGTCGATGCGGGGGTCCGGGGAACCCCAACAATGTACATTAACGGGCAATTGGTTCGAGATCGGTCTTTAAGCGGGATCCAGGCCATGATCGACAAGGTCTTAAACTCTAAAAAAGAGAAACCCTGATTGTCGCCGGCGACGGAAACAACTTTCCAGAAAACAACGGCAATGAATCACCCTGAATCAGAATCAGGAAGCGCTGACGACCTTCACCGGGAAGTTACGATTAAAAACGAACTGGGCCTGCACGCGCGATCAGCCGCCAGGATCGTCGCCATTGCACGGAAAACCGATCACGGGGTTTGGCTTTCAACTGATGAAGATGAAGTCGACGCCAAAAGTACGATGGATATTCTGACCCTGAATCGCCCCATGGGAAGCAAGTTGATGATCCGGATCGAAAAAGATACCGACCACGAAATTCTATCCGCCATTGCCCGGCTTATCGATGATGGATTTGGAGAAAAAAAATAGAATGCTTAACGAGGACACCCAAAAAACAGTCGCGGAAACTGAAGAAATAACAATTACCGGAATTGGGGCATCCCCGGGTATCTGTATCGGCAAAGCGTACATGGTCGATACCGAAGGGGTGAATGTTGTCAAGAGATACCGGATTGACAACGACGACCTGGTAAATGAAATCAACCGGTTTAAAACGGCTGTCAAAAAAGCCGGCGACGAATTTCAGGCCATTATCGATTCGTCCAGGGATAAATTCAACGGTCACACCCCCATTCTCGAAACCCATCAGGCTCTCTTAAAAGACAAGATGCTTTTCGGTCGAACCATTGAAACCATTGAAAAAGAGCAGATTAACGCTGAATGGGCGCTAAAGAAGGTGGCCGGAAAACTCACGACCATGTTTCGGCAGATGGATGATCCGTATCTTCAGGAACGGACCGTGGACGTGACCCAGGTGGCCGAACGGATATTGCGATCCCTGGTGGGAGCCGATTCGGTCAATATCGCCGAAATTGATAAACGCGTCATTCTGGTGGCAGGCGACCTTACCCCCGCTGAAACCAGTCAGATCAACCTCGAACGCATTAAAGGCTTTATCACCGATCGGGGCGGCATGGCTTCTCACACTGGAATTATCGCCCGGACCCTTGGAATTCCTGCGGTTCTCGGCATGGGAGCCGCCACCAAGACCATCCAAAACGATGATTTGATTATTGTGGACGGCCTTCAGGGCCTCGTGGTGATTCATCCCGCCGAACAGACTCTCGTGGATTACGAAGACCTGCGATTTCGATACGAGCAATTCAAGGCGGAGATCGTTCGCGACAGTTTTTGTGAAGCCCAAACCATGGATGGGATCGATATTAAAATCATGGGAAATATCGAGCTGCCCGAGGAAGTTGTCTCCGTGGGAGACCACGGGGGAGACGGCATCGGTCTGTATCGAACTGAATTTCAGTACATGAACCGCCTGGATTATCCAACCGAAGATGAGCTTTTCGATAAGTATCGGGATGTGGTGGAAATCATGGCCCCCAAACCGGTGACCATCCGGACCCTTGATATCAATGGCGATAAAGCCATCGCCGGCGCCCGGGAAGCAGTGGAAATCAACCCGGCCCTGGGTTTGCGTGGTATCCGCTACTGTCTCCAGAGACCCGACATTTTTACCACTCAATTGCGGGCCATTTTAAGGGCCGCCGCTTATGGGGAGGTCCGGTTACTGCTTCCCATGATCTCATGCTGCGCTGAAATTGATGAAACCAGACGATTAATGGATCAGGCCGCCGAAGACCTCGCCGCTGATGGGGTCAAGTTTAACCGGGATATCAAAACAGGCATCATGATCGAAGTGCCTGCAGCCGTGATCATGGCGGACGCCCTGGCCGAAAAAGTTGATTTTTTCAGCATCGGCACCAATGATCTGATCCAGTATACCCTGGCGATCGATCGGGGCAACCGGGAAGTGGCTTATATGTATCATCCCTTGCATCCGGCCGTTCTGCGAATGATCAAACGGGTAACCAACGTAGCCGCAAAAAAGGAAATCGAAGTATACATTTGTGGGGAAATGGCCGGTGATTTAATCCATATACCCATTCTGTTGGGTCTAGGATTCAATGAGCTGAGTATGAACCCCCAGGCAATTCCAACGGTTAAGTGTTTCATCCGGACCCTTAATCTCGACGAAGCCAAGGCCTTTCTCGGGGAAGTCTTTATACAGCGCTCGGCCGAAGATATCCGCCAGATTATTTACGAACGTTACGGTGACCGCCTCGCCCAGATGAGGATCACTATGTCCCCCTGAACTCATTAAACTCATTAAACTCAACAAACTCATATAACTCAATGAACTCAACAAACCCAATGAACTCAAATAACCCAATAAACCCAAGCAACCCCTATGGCCAAAGAACCGATTAAAATCATCGCCGAAAATCGCAAGGCCCGGCATAATTACTTTATTGATGATCGCTTCGAGGCCGGGATGGTGCTGAAAGGCACCGAGGTAAAAGCCCTTCGCATGGGCCGATGCAACATAAAGGACGCCTACGCCAGAATTAAAAACGGCGAAGTCTTTCTTCACCAGATGCATATCGGTGAGTACCCCTTTGCCTATTACGGCAACCACGACCCCTTGCGTCCCCGCAAGCTGCTTCTGCACAAACATGAAATTCAACGACTTTACGGCAAGGTGAACGAAAAAGGCCTGTCGCTCATCCCGTTGAGAGTCTACTTTAAGCGGGGAAAAGCCAAAACCACCCTGGCCCTGGCCCATGGCAAACGCAAGTACGATAAACGCGAAAGCATCCGCCGTCGGGATGAAAAACGCGACCTGGACCGTCACCGCCGGCATTA
>JAOZUU010000270.1 GCA_029938515.1 Desulfobacterales bacterium
TAATCAATCCTCCTGGCCAAATAACCTCACTTGAGCTGATTACTGATATATTGAGACAGGTTGCAGCTATCAATCTTACCGGAATTATTGCCGATATGTTCTGGTCATCCCCAGCGTACTATGAAAAAGGTCATGCCTGCATTTGGTCAGTTGAGATTGTTTTCGCACACTGGCAGTTTTTCAGGGCCTTGATATCTATACCATTGTTTACGGCATTACAGCTGGGCTCACGTATCTTCAAAAAGGCATGTCTTCTTTTGTTAAAGGAGCCCCATGAACGACCAGTGCGAACCTATAACCTGCACAGACGACACCCAGCTAATCACGATGCATATACCCTGCCGACTGGTGGAACGTACAGAAAAATATGCGAACGAAAACGGCAATACGGCCGCGGGTGTGGTGATTGAGGCCTTGGGTTTCGTGAGTTTCGGGACATTGTTCGTTGACTTATTTCGTCCCGTTGTCGATCACATAATACTTAGGTGATCTCGGCTCAAATGGTCCATGGGTTGATCACGTCCAGTTCTTCAATACCCTCAAAATCCTTTACATTGCGTGTTGCCAATGTAAGCCTGGCAGTCTTGGCGATGGCGGCAATTTGTGCATCTTCCACACTGATAGGGCGGCCTTCACGATGTCGCCGACCAACGATTTGCGCGTATTCCCGCGCGGCATTGCAATCAAAAGGCAGACATTGTTCTTCAAAGTCTTCCTTAAACATTTTCTCGGCCAGATCGATCAACAGGGTCTTGCGTCTGCCTTCAGGTAACAATACGAGACCGAAACGGATTTCAGCCACGGTGACGGCGCTTATCCAAATCTCTATTTCCGGCTTGCCGTCCAGCCAGCGGACCACGCGAGGTTTGGGAACAGGTCGCATCAATTCTGAAAGCACATTGGTGTCCAGCAGAATCATTAAACTTTGTCCAGAGCATTTTCCGTTAGTTGCCGTGGCAAAGAGCGTGACACCTCCGGCAGGTCAATCCCGCCTGCAGCGGCAAAACGATGGTGTATTTTGGAGGCAATACCCATGGCGCTTTTTTTCTGCAGCACATATTTTTTTAGGATTTGGCGAACTTCTTCTTCCATGGATCGACCATTGGAGGCGGCACTCATACGCAGCGAATCCTTTATCGATTTTTCTATGTTGCGAATCGTTAGACTCTCCATTTCTTTAAGACTCCCATTGTTTGATATAAGATAAATGTATGCATTGCCTGCATTGATGTCAACCGGTTATTATCATAATCAAGAGGTTGAGAGTTTCGCCACTCGCTTTTTCCATTCACCCGCATCGCCCGAAGAACCTTCCTGAGCAAAGGTGTGAAGCCGTTGAATGACCTTCGGTATAATGGTAGCTAAATAATAGCCTAATTTTGCTCCAGTAGCCAATTCTTTTTTCGAACAGGCTCACTCCGATAAAGGGGATTTCAGAGGGATGTCCCATTTTTTCATATACTTCCATATGGCGGTACGGCTCAATCCCACCTGTCGCCCCACTTCCGCCTTGTTCCAGTCACACGCGGTGAGAATTTCTATTAAGACGGATTTGGTTAATTTTTTCCGTGACCGGGGGGACTCCGGTTCCTTTCGATCGGGCGGTTGATATTTCATCTGCCGGATCTCCAGGGGTAAATCGAAAACATCGATATCGCCCTTTGCACGAAGGACGAACGCATGTTCGATGGCGTTCTCCAGTTCACGAACATTGCCGGGCCAGGAGTGATCCATGATGATCCGCATGGCCGTGGGAGAGACCCCCTTGATCTTTTTTTTGGTTATTTTATTCTGGTTACGAATGAAATGGTTGATTAACAGCGGGATGTCCTCTTTATGTTCGCGTAGCGGTGGCAGATGAATCGGAAATACTTTCAGGCGATAATACAGATCTTCCCTGAAATGACCCTTTTGGACGAGTTGATACAGGTCCTGGTGCGTGGCGGCGATAATGCGGATATTGATTTTTCGCCTGCGGGATTCACCCACCCGCTCAATCTCGCGTTCCTGTAACACCCGGAGGAGTTTCACCTGAATGAGCGGGCTGATTTCACCGATCTCATCCAGAAAAACAGTCCCGCCATCCGCCTCCTCGAACCGACCTTTTCGATCTCGAACTGCTCCGGTAAACGCACCACGGACATGGCCGAACAGTTCACTTTCAAGCAAGGACTCGGAAAGTGCACTGCAGTTAACCGTCATTAGTGGTTTTGCGCTGACCGAGCTGTTATAATGAATCGCACCGGCCACCAATTCCTTGCCGGTACCGCTTTCACCATCGATTAAAATCGTGGCATAACTGTTCGCCGCGACCCTGATTTCGGTAAACACCTGCTGCATGATGTGGCTTCGGCCGATGATATTATCGAATCGCAGGCTTTCCCTCAACCGGCTGGCCGCTTCTTCGGCTTTTTGTCGCGCTTTTTTTAAATCGGTGAGATCGGTTAAGGTTTCCACGACCCCGATGATGGTGTCCTCGTCGCCGTATACGGCCCTGGCATTTTTAATGACGGGGACGTCATAACCCTCCTTGTGGCGCACCATGCATTCACTGCCCCCAGCCTTCCCATGGGTTAAGATCCCACACTCTTTAAGATTTGCCGGGCATTCCATTTCAAAACAGCGGCTGCACTGTAAAATTGCACAGGTTTTATCCAGGGCTTCCCCGGATGAATATCCAGAGATTCGCTCCATGGAGGGATTCCAGGAAGATATCTTTCCATCCGCATCCAGGCTAAATACGCCATCCGCCATGGAAGCGATGATCTGGCTAAGAAAACGGGCATCCCAGAGTTCGTGGTCTTTTCCGGTCATGGTGCATTCCTTTTTTGGGTTAAGTGGTTCATCGTTCAGGGTTCAACGTTAAAGAGCCCCAACGGGTCGATTTAAAAGGATGATGGTTGGACCTGTATCGCATTGTCTGTGACATCACTACGTAACAAGGTCCAATATCTACCACCTGTTATTGATGATGAACTCGTAAAAAGCCTCACAACTGTCATGCCGGACTTGATCCGGCATCCAGAAACAATTGAATTTACTGGATTCCTAACTTTTTACGAGACCATAATTGATAAGTAACCCTTTAACCCTGAACTTTGAACATAGAACCGCTTGATTTAGATTTTTCTATTTCCGATTAAGTGTAACGTTACCTAACGTTAGCTCCCATTATAAGTAACGGCCCCATCGATTGTCAATACCGGCCACCATTACATTTGTGCCGTTTATAATATAAATAAATTCAGTTAGATATGATTATTTAAGCCCTTTTAACGGAAATGGCATGGAAAATGATAGGTATTGTAGCAAGACACAGCAATTCTAATTTTGGGACAAAGATCCCTCTACCTCATCTAAATAAGGGGCATTCTAAAATAAATCCCCCTTTGAAGGGGAAAAAAGGGGGATGGTAAAAAGGATATCGTCGAAGAACCAGCCAGAATAAAATTGCTGAGGAAGACGTAACCGTCGCTCGACATAAACAATGTAAATACATAATGAAGCCAAAAGGAAAGCCGGTAAAAAAACCACACCTCACCGGGAATTTAGAGAAGATGTTCCAAAAAGGGATCACTCTGGTTGATTTTAATGCGCCCTGGTGTGCGCCGTGTCGGGTTCAGAAACCGATTGTGGATCAACTGGCCGGTCAATATCGGGGAAAGGCGCGGGTATTGGCACTGGATGTGGATGAGCACCGCAAAGCGGCCATGGGGCTGGGTATTACCAGTATTCCGACATTGATTATTTTTAAAAACGGCAGGGAAATGCAGCGCTTTGTCGGACTTCAACCGGCCGAGGTGCTTTCCACGGCCATCGAAAAGATATTGAGATGATATGGGAAAAAAAATTTTTCGGATAAGGAGGATAGAATGGAGAAAATGTTTGAGGCATTTAATTTGGGCAGATTGACTCTTGCCAACCGGTTTGTTTTTCCCCCTATAAAAACGGGTTACGGGATGCCCGATGGCCGGGTGACGGATCGGCATCTAACCTATTACCGTCAGATCGCGGAAAACGGTCCGGGCCTGGTCATTCTTGAGCCCGTAGCGGTCACCGCGAATGGAAAAGAACACCCCAAGCAACTATGTATCCATTTACCGGAAAGTGTCGATGAACTGAAAAAAATCGTTACTGTCATTCACGCGGAGAATCGGCGGGCTTGCCTCCATTTAAATCACGGCGGGGCCGCCACCAATCCAAAGGCTGCCGGTGGGCCGCCCAAGGCCCCGTCGGCTGTCACCTGTCCGACCACGGGCCAGACGGCGGAATCGTTGACCATTGCTGAAATCGAAGCCATTGTGGACGGCTATCGATCCGCCGCTGAGAAAGCCGTTTTGGCCGGCTTTGATGTGATCGAAATCCAGGGCGGTCACGGCTATCTGATGTCGCAGTTTCTCAACGGGAAAATCAACCAGCGCACCGACAAATACGGACAAAATCGTTTGCAATTCGCCGAAGAGGTGGTCTCCGCCGTGCTGGACGGTGCCAACGGCCTGGTATGTATGTTGCGGATTTCAGGCAGTGAAATGTCCCCGGAGTACGGGATCAGCCAGGAAGACCTGGTGCCCTTGCTGATGTTGGCTGAGGACAAAGGCATCGTCGCCATCCATGTGGGCATGGGCTCGGCCTGTTTCAGCCCCCCCTGGTATTTCCATCATT
>JAOZUU010000271.1 GCA_029938515.1 Desulfobacterales bacterium
GACGGACGAACCCTGCTGTGGGCACTGGTCGTTTCTACGGCGACCAGTGAGAAATATGAAGATGATTATCAGGGAATTGTCATGCGTGGCACGCCGGCGATGCCCAAATTTGTGGAGATGATGGGATGGCCGGTGTCATTTATTCCCACCCGGAGCAACACAGCGGATGATTACGCCGCCGCGATCATCGACGCATTTAACGATGACCGGATCGATTACCTTGTCCCGATGCCCGAGGCATTGCTGTTTGAAGGACTGGTCGATCGTATATCCGCGGCCGGATTCGGCGACCGGGTCCTGGGTCTGGATCAAGCCGGGGCTTATATTGAAGGGGATAAAATCAAATGCAAGCAATTGTGCCGGGAAGCGGGTATTCCAGTGGCCGACGCCTGGGATGAGGTCGATGCCCGGGATTACGAGGCGATTCTGCGCACCTGCCTGGATTATATCGACCGATATGGCGGAGCGGTATTGAAGTATCCTTACAGCGCGGGAGGAAAAGGGGCCCGGATCATTTTAAACGCATGGGAGATTCGTCAGGTTTACGATACGCTGATCGGTGATTACAAAGATAAATACAAAAGATCATTTACGAAAAAGAAACCATGGCCGTTGCTGGTCGAATCGTTGATGTCCGGTGCCGAGATCAGTTTTACCATTTTGGTCGATGCCCATGGGCACTATCAGATATTGCCCACGGCCATGGATTATCCCGAACGATTTGCAGGACCGGCCGGCAAGGATAACCCCATTACCGGCGGCACCGGGGCCGTTTCGCCCCATCCCATGGAGACCCCGGCGCTGGTTGAAATGGCGAAAAAAACTATTGCCGCGCCGTTGATCCAGGCCATGCGTCAGGAAGGAATTCTGCGGCCCTGCATTCTCTATCCGGGTTGTTTTGTTTCGCTGGATGCCGCCATGCGTCCGGTGCGTATCCGGGTCAGTGAAATCAACATCCGCCCCGGAGAGCCCGAAGTTCAGCCGGTAGCCCGCCGTTTAAGAAACCTCGGGGCGCTGATAGCGGCTGCATTAAATGGCAATCTCCACGAAGTTGAACCGGAAGTGCGCGATGATCAGGTAGCGGTCAATATTGCCCTGATGACCGGACCCGGCGGACCGGACGGCCAGAAAGGCTACCCCTGGTCGTGCACCCGGGGGGAACCGGTGGCGGTTGATATTAAGTACTTGAAAAGAAAGGGAATTCAACTGATCCCCTCGGCTATGTCTTATTCCGGGGAAGATAAACTTTTCAAATCCGATGGGACAAGGGTCGCGTTTCTAAATGGAAATATTACCTTGAAGCCCAATGAAACCCGGGGCCAGATGGTTGACCGTCTGCGTCGGAAACTGATAGCGGTCCATGACAATGGTAAAATCAGGGTCATCCCCCGGGAAGACAAAAACGGCAATCGTCTCGATCTAAGACGGGATATCGGTCGCCATTTTTTCATTGCGGAGCAAATTTTTCCCGAGGTCCTCTTGTAACCGGCGCCTTTAAGAAAAGGATAGAAATTCGACTTTCGTCTCCCGAGTACACAGGCACACAAAGAAAACAAATGCCTGCCTTTGGGAAAAAGCATGTCATGTGCAGATAGAACTGTTCTGAAATCATATCATTTGGATAAAGGGTAACCTGCAGAGGGTAATGCGACTGACAGCCGTAAAATGGATTGACTCTGTTTTGGGCAGTATTTTTATCGTGATGATCAAGCCGGCTGTCTTTCTACTGGGAAAGCTGCTCAACCGAGATCACGACACGCAGGTAAAGGACAATCTCTGTTTTGTAAAACTTCTTGGCGGAGGCAGTCTCGTGATTGCCCTTCCGGCCATTTTAGGCTTGAAAAGAAGATATCCCAAAGCGTCCTGCACATTGATAACCACCCCGTCTGTCCAATCTTTTTCAGATTCGCTGGGCGTTTTCAACCGGATTATCATCATCAACGACCGCTCTTTTTTGCGGATCCTTTTTTCCGGAGTGAACGCCATCGTCCGATGCTTCAACGCCGATACGATGATTGATCTTGAGGTCTACAGCAAGCTGACGACATTGTTCACCACGCTTACCTGTGCACGCAACCGCATCGGTTTTTTCTTGGGCAACGAATTCTGGCGTAAAAATTTGTATACCCATCTGATGTTTTACAACAGGTATGCCGGGTCCTTTGTTTTTTACGATCAAATTGCCTACCTTCTGGACGCCGAACCCACATCGGTTGCCGCCGCATCCCGTCACCTCAATGCGCTGATCCCAGGCACCACTCGAAATTCGACCCGATGGAGAATTTGTATAAGTGCCGGCTGTTCCCAATTGGGCCGTGAAAGGATGTTGACCCCGGAGCAGTGGTGTCGCCTTTTTAGTGAGAGGCCGATCGACCCAGGGAACACGGAAGTTATTTTTTTAGGAGGAATAGACGACAGACCCCTATCCACTGACATCATCAACCGTTTGTCGAATGATTTTGAAAGCGTCATTTTCCTGAACCTTTGTGGAAAAATGAAACTGATCGAATCATTGGCCCTTCTTCGGTCGGCCGACGAATTTTGGGGAATCGATTCGGCCCTGCTTCATTACGCCCGTTTATTCGGTGTCGTCAGTCTTTCTTTATGGGGGCCCACAGATCCAGACACCCGCCTGAAACCCTGCCCTGGATTGAAAGAAACCATCCGATATCAAAAAATCGCTTGTTCTCCCTGCGTTCATATGGCGGAAAAACCGCCTTGCAGCGGCAATAACATTTGCATCCAGGCTCTTTTCGATCCGGCCGTCGCGCGGCGAAAAAACATCAGCGATGTCATCGGGATTCATTGAGATGCGAAAAGATTGGACCACCGTATTGATCTTGTGGGGCTTTTTTTTGTTGAGGGGCCTTTCACACATTTTGCTGCTACCGCCGTTAGAGGGATTCGACAGCATCGGGCATATCGATTACCTCCAGTACCTGAAGGATCATAACAATCAACGCTCCATTACGGACATGCATTTTTCAAACGATGTTCCCCGTCTGCTGAGATTGCTTCCCTCCAATCGCAACCTGGATGTGTATCACATTATCCGTAAGGCTGACCTTGACTCCTACAGAGATTATTTTCAGCACAGCGAAGATCAGCTAAAGAGGCTAAAAGATGCTTTCAGGTCACTACCGGCGGAAACACCTCACCGCGAATACCTGCCGGAGCTTTTTAACTGGCAGGGCAAACACCCACCTTTCTACTATCGGGCGGTCAATGCTTTTACCGGTTTATTTGATTCAACCCGCTATTACGAACGGTTTTTCCTGGCCCGGCTGGCATCCCTTTTGATGCTCAGCACCTCCGTCGTGATGCTCTTTTTTACCGGTCGGTATCTGGACCAAATGGTAACCCATGGATACCCGCTCAAGATCATACTTCCTGCTCTTTTCACTGCTCAACCCATGATCTACATTGTAGCCTGCCGCATCAGCAATGATGCCCTGGCCTTTCCCCTGAATATCCTGGCGCTGATGCTGCTTTTCATTTGGACAATATCAGCAGACCGAATGCGTTATCAGACCCTGTTTGCCATTCTCATCGGCTTATCCGTCGGTCTTGCCGTCATTGTCAAAACCTATGCACTGATTTACTTTGTTTTGCTTCCCTTGTTCGGGATTTTCATGTCCGTCCGGTTGCGGAATTATCACCCTCTGCTGGCTACGGCAGTCATGCTTGTCGTTGCCGCAGGCATTTCCTTTCCGACCCTCAGCTATCATCTTCAAACGGTGCAGTCACTGGATGGTTCTCATATCGGGAACATGCAACTGGGAAAAGATACTCTCACTACGTTTATCCATATGTACGTTAATTCATTGGAGGGATACCGGCAGTTTTTCAGGATGGTGGTGATTCGGCTTTGGATCGGTAACTGGTCTTCTCTCGGGAACTATTTTCCCGTTTACTTACTCTATGGTGCTTTATACGCTACCGCTGCCTGGTATCTATGGCAAAACCGTCGGATCATACTCTCAAGCAAGGATCAATTGAACCTTTTTGTGCTGGGTATGCTCCTTCAAATTATATTGATCGCCGCCCTGATGAATTTGGGAGTGAAGCTATACATGCGGAGTCCCGAAGCCAAAAACTTAGTTGGCTACTACAGCTACGCCTTCTATTTAACCGAACTGCTGATCCTCTGGGTCTGTTTTGGAGAGAGGTTTGAGGGCTGGGCGTTTCTGTCGCTTGCGGTTTTTCTTTTTTCCGATGGTTGCGGTTTGTTCGCGCAGATGGTCTACTATTTAGGGGTGGCCGATATTGGTACGCTCAAAATGGTCCTGCCTGACAGAAATTTCATCTCAATGTTGCCTCGAAACTGGAACTTGTCACCCTGGATACCCCTGCCGTTGAGCGGATTCTTTGCCATGGTGGGGGCGTATTATATCGGGTTGCCCATTTATTTTTGGTACCGAATCAAACAGCCCGCGGTTGACGGAAGATGAGAAAGAGTCACGGGAGAGACGGGGTGATCCCCATTTCCCATTTTCACTGGTTGTTGTTCAAGTTTAAGGGCCTCGGATAAAATGAGTTAAATCCCGCCAAGGGGGGATTTAATTAATCTGAGGTCCTGATATACCCGGCCACCAGGTCACCGACTTCGCTGGTGGTGTAACCCATCTTTCCGGCGGAAAGGCTTTTGATCCGGGTACCGG
>JAOZUU010000272.1 GCA_029938515.1 Desulfobacterales bacterium
GCACCGGTGACGGTCATGACCAGGAAAAAAACCGCAATGATCATACTAAATCCATACTTTTTCATGTGACATCCTCCTCGTTCTTTAAGGTTGATAAAGAAAACAGCATCTTTTAATAAAATTTGGTATCCCCTCCTTTCCTTTTTATTCTGTGTAAACATTTCTCTACCACGCCGACCGCACACAACGAAAGCCGGTAGTGTTTGTCCGATAGGTACCAGCAAAACCTCCCTTTTGGCGTCCGGAAATGCGCAAATGGGTCGCATTTGTATACCAACTACCACCCCGGGAACCGGCGCCGGCAACGCCACTGTTTTTGCTCCCTATATATCCTGGCCAGTTCGAAATATCAGCGAATCCGTCTTTTGTCAGCGCGCCATCTCCATGAGTTCCTTTAAATCGTCTACCTTCCGAATTTGCAAGGGTTACAGGTTTTTCGTACAGGTTGCCGGACATCTCCATTATCCCGTAGTAGGTGGCACCCGCCTCCGCCCTGGTGGAAGTAGCAGTAGCAAAAATTCCGCCGCGCATGGGACCCCTTATCAAATGCTGCGATGTTCTATAAGCCACATTTCCTTTGGGTGTAGCGGCATAATGGGTGGCAACGGCCTCATCAGGTCGGCCAGCGTTTTTCAAAGTGTATGGCTTTGACGCAATATCTGTATTCCCCCATGCATATTCACCGGCTACGGCGTTTAGGGGTCCTCGGCAGGCCTTTTCAAATTCAAGCTCCGTCATCGGACGCAAACCGGCCCAATCGGCATAAGCCATACCGTCCATTACGGATAAATAGTTGCAGCCAAGTTCTTTCGCTCTGGCCCTGTGCCCACCAGCTGTCTCGGCAATGGTGTTACGGAATTTCCCATTGTTGTTCTCAAAGCGGTTCTTATTTTGCATGGAGCTAAGTGTATTTAAAAAATCCGCATACTGCCCCTGGCTGATCTCGTATTTCATACAATAAAAGGCTTTGTAACCGGTCGGGTAAGCGGCATTATCCGGTAACCCGTTGTCCCCGTCCACCGATATGGGGCTTCCATCTAAATACGTTTCTGCATTTACAGATACGCTTCCATCGGTAATATGCGCCGGTGTGCTGCTTCCCTCGGTATCATCATAAGAGGTGCTGCCTTTGGCATCATCATAAAATGCATAGATAGAGGCGCCATCGCCGAGGAAGAAATTCCCCTGCGGCACGTAAACCATTTCAATAGCAAATATTTTTACATCTACAACCGTATTATCGGCCATGCCGTCAATGCCGTAGTTCCAGCGAAGTTCTACACCGTTCCAGTCGTTTGAGCCTTTACCGTTTGAGTTGCGGTAGATAAATACGCCTTTACCATTATTATCTTTCGTGAATGAGGCCTCAATTTTAGCGCCGGTGGGTGTGGTGTGCTCATCATCAGCTGTGGATAAAGTGCAGTGAAACCATTCAGTTCCGGTTTTATGCTTCCATTTGGTAAAGACCCAGGCGGCATCCCAGTTTGCGGGCGCTTCACTCACTCGCCAGGAATTATCCCAGGAGATGTCAAATCGGATTTTGCCGCAATGATCCGTGGTGTTGCGGTCGGTGAAAGTGGCATTTTCCACCACCAGGTTGTTTGCCTGGACAGGCAAGGTCATAATCGACGTACAAAGCACTGCAAAAACCAGACAGCTAAAAATCTTTCCCACATACCTGACCCACACAATGTGTCTAAAGTTTCTACTGTTCTTTTTTTCCCCTAACATCTCATAACCTTACCATGCCGACCGCACGCAACGGAGGCCGCTGGAGCCTTGCCTGAATATGATCGTAAAGCCTCCCTTTTGGCGACCGGAAATGCGCAGCATTGTCGCAAAGGTGTTCCAGGCGTCGTCACATGAGCAGAAACCGGTAGCCCCCTTGTTCATATCGTCTATATATCCCGGCCAGCCTGAAACATCAAAAAATCTATCTTTTATCAGTCCGAGGTCTCTACTTTTTCCCGCTGCGCAGATAATTCTTAATTTTGGCGACGCTCATTCCGTCAAGTCCCAAATCCTGCATGTTTCGCCCTTCTTCCCACCAGTTTTTCTCGTGGATGACATTGTAGATGTTGACGATCGTATCGATATAGGTGGTTTTGACCCCGGCTATCCTGCCGATATGGCTCCAGGGAACCAGTCCGTAGGGCGCATCTTCCGTCAAGTAACGACTGTCGATATTGTGGGGGCCGGAGATGGACGTCAGAGAGATGTCACCGTGAATGGCTTTGTAAAGGTCCCGCCAGGTATATCCTTCCGGCAGGTTTGAAAAATCTTCTATTGGCCTGAGGTTGTAGCCGAAAACCCGTCCGATGGCCTTTCTCTCGTTGTCCAGCTCAATGTTCATCTTTACCGAAGAGGGTGTCACGCCATGCTCATACAGGAAAAAAGGCCGTTTGGGCCAGTTTTCGATGTCATTGATGGAAAAAAGACACAGACCGGCATGAAATGCGGGATTGACGATGCTGAGACCAGCTTCTAGAACGTCATCGTATATTCGGGCAAAGGGATGCAGCGCTTTGACTTGTTTAAACAGCGCCGCTCCTCCACTTGCCGGCAGAAAAGCGATGTTAACATTGTTGAAGCCGTAGAGCATAACTTTGCCCGGTTCAACCAGGCGGGTATCATAGGGAAGATTATTTGCCTCGGCCACAACCGGGCAATCATCGCCGAAAATCGTCTTGAACAAAAGACCGGCGAATGCTCCGGGATACAGTATGATTGTCTGATTGCGTGAATCTATTTTTCCCTTAAGCAGATTGGCATAGGCTTTATGGGCAAATGCAGGGGTAACGATCAAAATATAGCGAACCCCGTCAATGGCTTCATGGATATCGGAAGTTACTTTGTTCAGCGTGTATAGACCCTTTATGCAACCATCTATTTCAATGGTTTTTGTTTCGAACAGCTGGGAAAGATCGTTCTTGAATTCGGGCATCTCGAACATATTGACTTTAAATCCCCGTGAGGCAAGATCCGCGGCCATGCAATGCGCACCGTGCCCCCCTCCCAGAACCGCCACTTTTTTCGGATCAAATTGCATAAAAATCTTCGTTGTCATCCCCTGAAATGAATCTATGCTGCAGCCAGCTTTAATGGTTGTTTCAAGTTGTTTATTCGACCGAAATAGGCTTGAGTGTGTTTCACCAGAAGCTCTCCGCATCGTTTCCCATCTCGGTTTTTAAGGGCTTCCAGAATTTCCCGCTGCTCATCGAACATTCTCTGCAGATGCTCTTTTGTGAAAAAGACAGAGTGCCAGAGGCGGGAGCTGATCGCTTGAAACTCGAACAACAGTTCCTCGAGTTTCTGATTACAAGTAGTGGCATAAATGATGTGGTGAAAGCGGGATTCAGATTGAATCAGTTCCTGCAGGTCCGCGTCTTCGAGAAATTGGTCCGATTCGACCTTTTCGAGAATCCGTCCGAGCAGTTCTAATTGTTCTGCCGATATTTTTTCCGCCGCCAGTTCACCGGCAAGTTTTTCAAGGGGTATACGCACCTCCGCAATCTGTTTGACAAAATTCAAGTCCAACGGAGCAACCCACGTGCCGGATCGCGGAACTCTGCGAATAAGACCCTGGCGCTGAAGTTCGATGAAGATTTCCCGCAGCGGTGTCCGGCCGATCTTGTAAAGCGTTGTGAGGTCCTTTTCTTTCAAGAGTTCTCCCGGCGGCAGCTCTTGGGTGATGATCCGGTACCGGAGATTCTCATAGGCTTTGGTCTTTGAGGAAGTCCTATCATTCTTTTGTATCATATTATTCTACGCCTGTTTGCTCTTTTTCTGTGATTTCCCTGCCGACGCACGGCAGATGTAAGCATACCAACTAACATTTTAATTAATATATCAGTTGAGCCTCCCAGAGTCAACCCAAAATCACAGTAAATTTATTCTGATCTGCAATTTGTTGATTTCTCAACCAATTTCCTGCTATCAAGAATTGATTCTGATTGAAAAAATGCAAATGTTAACCGACGGATTTTCTTCCATAACCATTGGAGGGTTATAAATGGTTTACTTAATATTTTCATATCTTCGGTTGAAGAGCAGTGCTTTTACTTAATAAAAAAGAAGGAAAAAATAATGGGGAAACAGATAGCTGTAGTGGGCCGAGTTTTGGCGGGGACACTAACGATAATAGCGAGCCTGTTGTTAGTCTCGTCTTGTCAGGCAACCGGACAGAACATCTTTCAAACAGATACCGCAGAGCAAATAAAAAAAACTTACATGATCGGCCACCGGGGTGCGGCCGGATTGGCTCCTGAAAATACGCTTGCGGCCTTTTCCAAGGCGTGCGAGATCGGGGTGGATGCTGTTGAGCTTGATATTCTGCTAACTGTCGACGGCAAAATGGTCGTTCATCACGATTACACCTTGAAACCGGACATTGCCCGCACATCGGATGGCAAATGGTTGAGTCGTCCCGGTCCTGCCATCAAGGATTTAACCCTTGCGAAATTGAAAACCTACGATGTCGGTCGCCTGAAGCCCAGCACCCGGTATTCGCGCCGTTATCCCAAGCAACAGCCCGCTGACGGAGAACGTATTCCAACCCTGGGCGAAGTTATATCACTGCTCAAAACAAAGTGCGACCCGGCAACACAGCTCTGGGTTGAAATCAAAACCAATCCGGAAAAGCCGGATCTTACCCCGACGC
>JAOZUU010000273.1:0-1404 GCA_029938515.1 Desulfobacterales bacterium
TAGCGCCCATCATCCTCCACGTGGGTGGCCATCCCGAGATCATGTAAAATTCTTTCGATCCGAGGCGAAGTAAGAAATCGGCTGCCCATCAACGCCAGTTTTTCCATCAAGGCAATGAGTTTAACAATCGGCCGGGTCACATCCGGCTCTTCAATCACCAGACGGCCACCGGGTTTCAACACCCGTACCAGGTCAGTCAGGGCCTCCTGCTGATTGCAAAAATGATGCAGGGCATCGACCACCAGGATCCGATCAAATCTATTGTCCTCAAATGGCAGTCTTTCCGCATGGGCCCGTACCGGATTCAACCCTCCTGCGTCAGCGGCCTGACGAAGCATCCCCTGGGACAAATCGCAAATGACGACCTGGCGGGTCAGGGGATACAGGCGCCGGGATACGCGGCCCGTTCCACCTCCGGCATCCAACAAACGGACTTTAGCGGGCACCCCCAATAGCCGGCACATCCTTTTGTGGTCATAGATGCGAATGATTTTATCGTAAATTGGGGCGGCTAGATTGAAGTGGTCAAGCATAAACACACCCTGAGATTATTGAATATCAAAATATTCCAAAACAGCCGGATTGTCCCGGGCATGGCCGATGATCACCCGCTTTAAGTTTGATCGGCGACCATGTCGGCATAATCGCCGGGCCAGTTCCCGACCGCGCTCCAGAAGCTGCATATCACCGGCCAGATTTAAAAAAATATACCGCATGGCCTGAGGCGGCGCGCCTTTCAGTATCCCCTCAGGATCTAAAATCGATGTGGCCACGGATTCCACCGTCACTGGGGTTCCCGGTTCCAGTCCGGTCAGCTTTGAATAGTGTTCCGGCCTGAAAACCCATTGTGCCGTCAACGGTTTTCCAACAGCTTTCAATCCGACAACACCGATGATCCGGTCGGTGCATTTCGGAATCACAGGTTCATGTGCAGCGGGGACCTTTATCCATTTATTAGCCGCTCCGTCCGCCTCTACCACGATCCATCTAAACCGGCCGGATCGTTGAAATTCATCAATGGCCGCCGATTCAAATCCGACCAGTTTTTCGCCATCACCAACCCTTGCAGACGCAGCCGTCAGATGAAGGTTATTCTTTATCAAAACAGATGCTTTTTCAATAACCAACTTCGGCGTGGCCGCCAAAAAAATCTCAGACGATTGTTTTTTATCCGGCCACATGATCCGGGTGGTGGTTGTGGTTAAAACGGACTCCCCGGCATTGGACACCTCCCGGGCAATGCGAAACATGAGGCTGGTTTTCCCTCCCGCACCCACCAGGCTGATCACGCCACCATTACCGCAAAGAAGAATTTCTCTCAATGATTCCATCTTAACTTCCCACAATAGAAGTCGGTCCCCTGGACTCCGTCATTATTAAATGCACCTTCTTGATAGTACATTT
>JAOZUU010000273.1:1504-2794 GCA_029938515.1 Desulfobacterales bacterium
CGCAGACAAGCGCAGACGAATTTATATCTCCAGGCCTCGTTATCTATTCGTAAAAGTTGCTCAGCTCCGGTTATATTTACATAAGTCCATGTGGGCCTGCCTGCCCTGTGAAACCAGGGGGCTATTGTTTCACTGGGGTGGCAATTTATAAAAACTCTTTGACGACTTATCTGAAGCCCTATATATAATGAGTCCTGAATGCACAAAAAAACACCTACCGCCGGAATCATTCTCGCTGCCGGGAGCTCAAAACGATTGGGGCGACCGAAACAGCTGTTACGCGTAAAGGGGCGCAGCCTGATCGAAAGGGTGGTCAACGCCGCGCTTGCCTCTGATCTCGATCGCATCGTTCTGGTACTCGGGTATCAGCACGAAAAGATAGCGCGACACCTGGCGAACCAGACAGGCATCTCTCGTCTCAAAGTCGTCATCAACCGGCGGTATCGGGAAGGCCTCAGCCGATCCCTTTGTACTGGCCTGAACGAGGTCAAAGATACCCATCCGTCCGTGATGTTTCTCCTCGGCGATCACCCCCTGGTGGATTCATCCGCCATCAATGATCTATTAACCGCTTTCCGGAATTCAGCCAAAGACATCTGCGTCCCCGTTCGGGACAAAGACCGGGGAAATCCCACAATTTTCAGCCGGAGATTCTACGATTCGATCATGCGCCTCCAGGGGGATTCGGGCGCCCGCGAGATCATCAGGTCAAACCCTGCATTTGTGCATTCCTTTCCCACACAAAATCCGGCCTATTTTTTTGACATCGACAATGAAGCCGACCTGAATATCTGGAAAACCCTGCCCCATCATACACAAGATGTCAAGAAACCGATTTAAAAGAATGAATCCATGCTGACACACATAGACGGATCCTCCCATTGTCTCTATATGTTTTATCGAAAAAATAGTCTGTGTCAGTCTGTGTGGGTCTGTGGCTGATAATATGGTTACAGGAAAATTGCTTTTACCCTGGTTCCCACCGTTCAATCCCTTCTCTTTCTTTTCTATTCATGCTAAAAGTCAGTTTTTTCTCTGTAACATGAAAATTACCGGAGGCAAACCCATGTCCCCCCCGTATGGTAAAAAAAGGCTCTTTCGAAGTGCCCTTGAAGATGCCCACACGGCCAAACAGCGTCCGGATCTGCCGCAATGTCAATCCGCCGCCTACGAGTTGGCCTTCCAGGATAACGATTTTCTCCTGCGCGATGAGCTGCGGCCCGTACGGCTGCAACTGGAACTCTTAAAACCCGAACTGGTCCTTAATGAATACGGGGTTAAATCCACTGT
>JAOZUU010000273.1:2894-4660 GCA_029938515.1 Desulfobacterales bacterium
CCTACATCACACCCGAATTGTGCTTTCAATTTCATTATTTCGCCATTCGCAAGATGCATTTCCTCATCCGTGCCAAAAGCCTGGTGGCGTTTCCCGGCGGATTCGGCACCATGGACGAGTTATTCGAAACACTGACATTGATCCAAACCAGTAAAATCAAACCCATTCCCGTTCTGCTCTTTGGTCGCGATTTCTGGGAACAGGTCATTAATTTCGAAGCATTGATCGACCAGGGAACCATCAGCGCCAAGGATATCGAAATTTTTCAGTTTGTCGATACAGCCGAAGATGCTTGGCAGGCAATAAAAAAAACCAACCATTTGTAGCTCAAAACAAGGGCTTTTGCCGAATGCCATCCGATTCGGAAAGAGCGATAAACCGCTCTACTTCAATTTTCAGTTCCTTGATTTGGTACAGATGGGCTTTCTTCCAACGATAAATCTCCCGATGAAGACGACGGGCGTCTTCGGTCAAAGCCGCCGTCAATTGAGGCCGGGCGGATTGCCACATCAAATGGGCCTGTTCCGGAGTCATCCCCGCCTTTTTAAACCGCCAGCGACAATACCGGTCCCACCACACGGACGAAAGCCGCTTCTGGGTCCGAGACCCTTCGAAATAAAAAAAGATCCATATCAATTGAGGCAAAGGGATATGAAGATCCCTGGATATCTGGGCAAGGGTCTGTTGGCCCTGCCGGACGTGATGATCAAAAGCAACCCAGTAAGGAAAGCGATCATCCATGGCCTCCGCCTGGTATACATCCTGGGGTTCGGTGACTGTCTCTAAATATGCCGCCGATTTGGTGACAGTGCGGTCAAAGGTATTGCCGATATTTCTGAAACGCCGAATCGCCGTTGCCCGGCCGGAATTGTCTTGATCTTCGATCCAGGCCCAGAAATCATCCGGTCGCTCAATCGCACTGGCCACAATTTTCACTTCCCGATCTGAGGACGGTGCGCCTAAAACCGTGCGATCTCCTCTATCGAGGGCATGCGCCATGGCGCCAAGCCCGGCCGCATCCTGGTTTTTTACCGATCGGGCCGCGTTGATCATGGCGGCCACCTTGCTGGAAAACCGCCTCGTAAAATTCAATTCCAACGCCAGCGGCCAACATACGCGAAACGTCGTGACAGTCGCCTGTTGTGTGAACCAACGTTTTACAGTGGGTCCCGACAACCCGATGTGCGTGCTGATCGTCAGCACCAGGTTAACATGCCCGCGACGGGCCGCTTTTTGCAGTAGCGACCGATACCTTGGATCGATCTGGTCGGATATCTTCATTAAAGGACTATCCCCATCCCTTGACCGATTTTCTCGTGTATGCCATTGTCTTTAAAATCCAACCGCCGCAGGCCATTCACGAAAGGAATGCCGTTATGTTCACCTGGAGGGAAATTATCGACATCGCCGTGCAGATTGAACACAACGGGGAGCATATCTACCGCCGTGCGGCCGAACACATTAAAAATCCCCGTTTATCACGGGCACTGTCACGACTGGCGGACGAGGAAGCCAGCCATGCCAAATGGTTTTCCCGGCTCACGCCGCCGGGATCGATTCCACAAGGGTATTCAAACCTTGAAAAAATAGCCCGGGCATTCATGCGAGAAACGGTGGTGGATAAGACCTTATCCCTGCAAGAGGCTGATTTCACTGCAATGGAAGCGGTCGAGGATCTGCTCGAAACCAGCATCGAGTTCGAGCGGGATACAATCCTGTTTTATGAAATGATCCGCCGGCTCGTTTCCGAAGATGAAACCATCACG
>JAOZUU010000274.1:0-1815 GCA_029938515.1 Desulfobacterales bacterium
CTTTTTAACGGCCAGTTCCACTTTTTTCATATTGAGGGTGTACGGAATGGCCGGTACCTTAATCACTTTCCGGGGAACGTGCCGCGGAGAGGCATTGGTCCGGATAGTTGCCTTTATTTTGTTTTTCAGCTCATCCGTCAATTCGACGCCCGCCGCCATCTTTACGAATAGAATCACGCGGACATCGTTTTGCCAGTTCTGGCCGATCACCAGGCTGTCTTCGATTTCGGAAAGTTGCTCCATCTGCCGGTAGATCTCCGCCGTGCCGATGCGTACACCGCCCGGGTTCAACGTGGTGTCGGAGCGTCCGTAAATCACCACACCGCCCCGATCATTGATTTCGATATAGTCGCCATGGCGCCAGATTCCCGGGTAGACATCGAAATACGCCTTGTGGTACTTTTTGCCGTCCTCATCGTCCCAAAAGTAGATGGGCATGGATGGAAACGGGGCCGCACAGACCAGTTCGCCCTGCTGGTTAATGATGGAATTGCCCGCTTCATCAAAGGCTTCCACTTTCATGGCCAGTCCCCGGCTCTGAAGCTCACCGGCAACCACCGGCAACATGGGATTGCCCAGGGCAAAGCAGCCGTTTAAATCGGAACCGCCGGCAATGGAAGCTAGCTGCAGGTCCTTTTTGACTTTATCATAGATAAATTCAAACCCTTCCACCGACAGCGGCGAACCGGTAGACAGCACCGCCCGCAGGGGTGTCAAATCGAAATCGCGTCCCGGTTTGACATCGGCATTTTCGAGCGCCGCAATGTAACCGGCACTGGTACCGAAGACGGTGATCTGTTCGTCCTGGGCCATTTGCCACAGGGCGCCGGGGTCCGGATGAAACGGATTGCCGTCGAACAGCACCACTGTAGCGCCCAGGGAAAGGGAACTGACCAGCCAATTCCACATCATCCACCCGCAGGTAGTGAAATAAAAAATCGTATCATCCCGGGCCAAATTGGTATGCAGCATCAATTCCTTGATATGATGGATCAGAATTCCGCCGGCGCCCTGAACCATGCATTTGGGCAATCCCGTGGTTCCCGATGAGTACATGATGTACAGGGGATGATCAAAAGGGAGTTGTTCGAATTGAATGTCCAGTTGATCTTCATCTGACCTGAAATCCCGGTAATGGACGGCGTTGGGAACATGGGCGATGTCCGGTATCGTCTCGGTGTAGGGAACGACCACCACTTTTTCGATGGAGGGAAGCTCCTTCAGGATATCGGCAATCCGACCGAGTGAATCAACCTTCTTCCCTTTGAAAAAGTATCCGTCGGCCGTGAAGAGCACCTTCGGCTTGATTTGGCCGAACCGGTCCAATACGCCCTTGATCCCGAAATCGGGCGAACAGGAAGACCAGGCCGCACCGATACTGGCTGCCGCCAGCATGGCAAAAACCGCCTGGGGCATATTGGGGATAAACCCGACCACCCGATCCCCGGCCGTAACCCCGGTTTCTCTCAGCGATTTGGCGATCCTGGCCACTTCATCGTATAACTCGGCATAAGTAACCTTCACCGACACCTGGCCCTCGCCGTTAAAAATCAAGGCCACCCGGTCATCCCGATAGCGAAGCAGGTTTTCAGCAAAATTGAGCCGCGCTCCGGAAAACCACTTGGCACCGGGCATTTTCGTTGCATCATCGACTACCTGGTCGTATGACCGACTCGCCCGGATATCGGCAAATTCCCACATAGCCGCCCAGAAATCGGCGATGTTGTCAACAGACCACTGGTACAGCGGATCATACGTTTCAAAATCTGTGCCGTGCCTCTCGTTGATAAACTGCATAAAGCGGTACATATTTGT
>JAOZUU010000274.1:1915-4658 GCA_029938515.1 Desulfobacterales bacterium
GTATAAACCATTGTGGCACCGGCTTCATTGCAGGCCTGGATGGATTGATAGTCGTTGGTGGAGCCGCCGGGTTGAATCACGGCGGTAATCCCTTCGCGCAATCCCACGTCAACACCGTCCCTGAAAGGGAAAAAGGCATCGCTGACCATAGCGGCGCCGATGAGCCCGCCCTTTTCCCCGGTCACCCGGGAATCGATCTGGGCTTTTTGTTCGGCATCTGCTAATTCGTTGTACGGAATACCGAGCTGTTCAAAGCAGTAGCGATCGGCCAGCTTGCGATACGCCTTGTCCCGGGCGATTTCGGCCACCCCCACCCGGTCCTGCTCACCGGTACCGATCCCCACGGTCACCTGATCCTTGACGTAGATCACCGAATTGGAGGTAATCCCCGCTTCCACCAGCCACCCAAACAGCATGTCCTCGTACTGGGCCGATGTTGGTTGGTTTTCGATTCGATAGGTCTTTCCGCCGTAGTCACACTCGGCCGGCTTCAGATCGTCTTTGGATCGGCTTTGAGGAACAAAGGACCATTGCGCGATGACACCGCCGTCGATCAGGTTTTTAAATTCCACGCAACGCTGTCCCACAAAAGTTTCCAGTCGCTCGATATTTCCGATCCGGATCACTCGCAGACTTTTCCTTCTACCAAGGATTTCCAACGTGCCTTCCTCGAAATCGGGGGCCACAACCACTTCGGCATACTGGTCGGAAATGCTCTCCGCGGTAACCTTGTCCACCGCACGATTAACGGCGATGCAACCACCGAAAGCGGCCACCCGATCGGCGATGTAAGCACGCTGATACGCGTCGGCGAGCGTATCGGCCCGGGCCACACCGCAGGGATTGTTGTGCTTGACGATCACAGCCGTCGGCTGATCCCGAAAATAACGAAGGATATTCAACGCATTGTCCGCATCGGTCAGGTTGGTTTTGCCGGGATGCTTGCCGGATTGAAGCAGTTCGATATCCGACGCCAGATATTTTCCGGCCTGGATCATTTCGGTTTCGCCCAGGATAAGATTGCCGTTGACCAGCTTGTACAATGCCGCTTCCTGACCGGGATTTTCACCATAACGCAGCCCCTTTGAAATCCCATCGATTTCCCACAAAACCTTTTCATAAAACAGCGTCTGCCGCTTATCATCATCCACGAAACTGACCTCCATGCGGGGAGGAAAATTATCCTGAACGATCGTCTTATACATTTTCTTTAAATCTTCGGCCATTGGATTCTCCTTCTATCAATAATAAGTTAGGGTGGTACGGCTACATTTTTAAATAACAATCCACATCCTCAAACTGACATTCAGCCAGATAATCTGCGATCGCCTTATCGTAGGAGGCGGTGTAGGCAAAAGCTTTCCGGGCCAGATCAAAGCGAAGGGCAAGCGAGGTGCATCCGCTGTTTTTTTCAATCTCCGCAATAATTGTCTGATAATTGCCCGGATCGACGACCGGTGCCACCCGCAGAAAATTCTTGGCCGAGGCCCGGATCATGCATGGTCCGCCGATGTCGATATTGCCCCGGGCCTGTTCGGGGGTCACACCCTCTTTGGCGATGGTGGCTTCGAAGGGGTACAGGTTGACCACCACCATATCGATGGGCACGGCACCGGTGCGGGTTAAGTCATCCTGGTGAGAATCGTTATACGTTTCGGTCAACAGACCAAGATAGATTTTGAAATCGAGTGTCTTGACCAGTCCCCCCTGGGTCTCAGGCTGGCCGGTATAAGCGGATACCTGGGTCAGATGGCTCTCCGCCCGGTCGCCCAGAATTGCGGATATCCGGGCAAATGTTCCCCCCGTGGAGAATATCCGGATATCGGGAACCAATCGAATCAATTCGGGAACAAAGCCCTCCAGGCCGGATTTATCCGATACGCTGACCAGTACATGTTTGACCTTTACCAGGTCATCGACCTTTTCAACTACATTGATTCCCATGATGGACTACCTTTCGTTTGCGAGATAAAATGCCTTATGCTTCGGCTCGTTTACCACTCATCTGTTCGATATCCACTCGGATGATCGCCACCTTATCGACATCGGTCCCGGTATATTCAAATGATTTTCCGGCGTAGTGGTTCATGATAACGTTTAATGCCTTTTTTTTCGCCTCGATGTCTTTAACAAAGCGAGCCTTCCCGAACCCAATGACGCTTTTAAAATAGGTACCCCAGTCACAGGCTTTTTCTCCGGAAATGATCTTCGCTCCCAGATCGAATTCAAAACAAACCCGGGGATTTTTCTTTAATATATCGATCTTACGGCCTTTATGGGCCGAATGAAAGTACAGGGAATCATCTGAAAACCCGAAATTTAACGGCACGACATATGGTCCCGCCTCATCCGCCATGGCCAGTCGGCAGACATCCGACTGGTGAATAATAGCCTCAACTTCGCCTCGATCGGTAATTTCCTTATCCTTGCGACGCATCTTCACTCCTTTTTGTCCAATTCTGCAGTGTTTTTTTCAATCCGGTCGTCATCCGGGTGGTATTTAATCCGTGTATGGATCGTTTCAAACTGACACATGGTTGTTGATATAATATTCGGAAACCGGATGCAAGATACAGACCTCGTTATCTATTCGAAATAAAGTCTGTATTCTTTTTACAAAAGCGCTTGGTCTAATAATGACAGATGCTGGATACCAGATACTGGATATCAGCCAGGATCAAGCATCCAGCATCCAGTATCATTCAATACTCATCAGACTTTCCCAGCGATGATAGGCGGTGTA
>JAOZUU010000011.1 GCA_029938515.1 Desulfobacterales bacterium
TACGATCGCAAAGGGGGACGATTGTTTGTTACCGGAAAGCGGTGGCCCGATCTGTTTGAGGTGGTGTTGGTGTCTGGTTCTTCGGCTCCCGGAAAGAAATAAATCCATCCCGCCCAGGCGGGATGGATTTATTTCTTTCCGGGGATCTTAATGTTCCGATGAGAAGAAAGCTAAGAGGGACGCGGTTGTGCCAAACACCTGCGCTGCGCCGGCCGCGCGAAGTTTTTCTTCCAAACCGGTTTTGTCCGGTGCCGAGGTGGTAAACCCGATCCCGGTAAATTTTTCCCGTGCTCGCAGCGCGGCGATCATGTCATCGGGCATGTCCCCCACATAATATCTGTTCGCCGGGAGCTGGCCGAGCTTATCCGTGATGGTGTCCAGCATGAAGGGGTCGGGCTTGCTCAGCGATTGTTTTTTACCATCACGCTCAAAACGTTTCTGTTCGGCTGCCAGGCAGTCATCCAGGGAAATCATCAGGGTGAAAAATGCCTTCAACCCGAAAGCATTCAGTGGATACAAGGCTTCGGCCCGGGGTCGCCCCGTAGCGATCGCCAGTAAATTCCGTTCCGCCAGTTTTCCTATAAGTTGTTGTTCGATAATAAGTTTTTCCAGAATGTTAAGTCCGATATCTTTATGTAAAGAAGGAGGAAATCCGTACGTTTCCGCAAACAACGTTTCTCCAAGGTAAATTTCCTGAAAAATCTGTTTTATAATGTTGCCGCTTCCCACATCACCGCGATAAATTTCCGCGATGAAACCATTGTCGGCCCCAGATTTTTCGGCCAGCAGCCGGGTAAGCGGCTGCTCGACGGACCTTAGAAAATCTGCGAGCGGCGTTACATCCCAGGTAGAAACGTTTTTCCGGTAATTTTCCCACGGATTGCCGGTATAAACCGGTGGTTGGTTTATCCTGATCCGGCGGCAGAGCAACCGGATCACCTGACAGGTCAAATCCCAGTCATTATTTAACCCGCCGGTTTGTTTGACGGCGGCCAGTTCAGCCAGAGAAAACAAGGGGTCGGGTAGTTCGTCCCAGCCGGTTGCCCCGGTAAAGAAATGCCTGGCCGCTTGCCTGGCCGTCTCCCTGTACGATTTTGAGACGTCGATAAGAACCCCGTCCATGTCAAAAACGATTAATGCACGTGGTTTCATTGTCGAATGTATCCTTTACCAAAGCCGATCGGCATGCATCCGGGGGAGACCGGCGGCAATGATTTTTTTGGCGGTAATGACGATATCATAAGGCACAAACCGAGCCTCCAGGGTCCGGGCGGTATCATCTAAAATAACATATTTGGCCCGATTATCTCCATCCCGGGGTTGGCCGACACTGCCGACGTTAAAAATATATTTTTTGGATGGATCGATCCGGAAGATTCCACGGTGAAGAGGGTGCCGGGAGATCGTCTCACCGTTACTGCCAACTGCTTCCAGGCGATGGGTATGGCCGGTAAAGCATAGCCGGTTCATACTGGCGTTAAAAGCACGTTCAAGTTTCTTTTGATCGACTTCGAATAGATAGGTCGTTACCGAATCGGGTGGAAAGCCGTGGACGAACCGGCAGTTGTGCATCACCATCGACTTCTCCATGGTTTCGATAAATGCAAGGGAATGCGCCGAGAGCATTTCCCGGGTTCTGATAAGCGATTCTTTCGCCGCAGGATTGAACCAGTCGAGAAGCTCGGGTTCCATCAGGGCCAGTTCGTGATTTCCCAGAATACTTGGGATTTTCCGATCCAGGATTTGATCCATCACCTGTTCAGGATCGGGACCGTAGCCGATGTTGTCGCCCAGGTCGATGATTTTATCGATATGTCGGCTGTCGATATCGGCCAGCACCTGGTCGAGGGCTTCAAGATTACCGTGAATATCTGATATAATTGCAAACCGCATTTTTAATTCATTTACCCATGGTGGACAGGTACCAATGGATCATTTCCGGTCCGAAAAAAATATAACCGATCGTTCCAACCGATAGAAACGGGCCGAAGGGAATGGCCAGCTTGGTCCCTTGGCCGGATCCCCGCATGGTGGCGATTCCGGTAACGGAACCCAGGACGGAACCGAAAAAAATCGTAAATAGTACACCCGCCCAGCCGCAGAGCGCGCCGATCAGGGCCAGCAGTTTTATGTCACCGCCGCCCATTCCTTCCTTGCCGGTTATAAAAGTATAACCGATGGCTACCACCAGCAGGCTGCCGCCACCGGCAAGGATACCCAGCAGGGATGCCTGCCAGGTCATTTGCGGTAATATCAGGGCAGCGGCGAACGCCAGCGGAATGCCCGGCAGGGTAATTCGGTCCGGAATGATACGGTGGTCGATATCAATAAAAGTGATAACGATCAATACGGCGATGAACGCAAAATAGATGGCGGCCTCAATGGTGGGGCCGAATTTAAGGCAGGTACACAGGGCAAAACAGCCGGTCAAAAGCTCCACCAGCGGATACCGCCAGGAAATACGGGTGCCGCAGTCCCGGCACCGGCCCTTGAGGATCAGCCACCCGATCACGGGGATATTATCGTAAATTCGAATGGCCGCCTCACAATTCGGACAATGAGAGGGGGGAAATGCAATGGATTTACCCGCGGGCAACCGATAAATACATACATTCAAGAAGCTGCCGATGCATAGACCGAAGATGAAAATCAGGATAGGGATGACGATGCCGGTTATGACCATGGCATATGACCGTAGTTGGCTTCGAATGAAAAATCAAGGTTCATATTGTCAAACGGGGATGCTGTCTTATAATAATGGAACCGGAACATCCGGATGATGACTGGCACTGAACTGTTTCATTTTCAAAGGTCTCGGAACCCGGCTGACGGATGTCAGGCTGGTGGGAGAGCCCTAAATATTCAGGAGTTTTCATGGCCGAAACGGACAAAGATGATTTGATTGGAATTATCGAAGACACCATCGAACTGGATAAACTGCCGACGTTGCTTCCGCTCATGCCCGTTCGTGACGTGGTGATTTTTACCGATATGCTGCTGCCCCTTTTTGTTGGGCGGGACCGCTCGGTTCGGGCCCTGGAAGAAGCCGTTGATAAAGGCGGCTATATTTTGCTTTGCGCTCAGAAAGATCCGTCGGTGGAAGACCCCTCTTCCGATGATATTTATCGCACCGGAACAATCAGCCGTGTTTTGCGTGTTCTTAAATTGCCTGATGGACATATGAAGGCCCTGGTCCAGGGGTTGACCCGCGCAAAGATCGAAAGATATACGCGCAAACGATCTTTTTTCAGGGTTAAGGCGGAACTTATTTCCGAACCCGAGGTAAAGGAAATCGGCGTGGAGGTTGAAGCGGCGATGCGCAATGCTCGGGATCATTCGGAAAAAATTATGGCCTTAAGGGGTGAAATGACCAGTGAGATCCGCGGGATTTTGGACAGCATCCAGGAACCCGGACGACTGGCCGATGTGATCTCTTCAAACCTGCGGATGAAAATCGAAGAAGCGCAGACGTTACTTGATATCATTGACCCGATCAAGCGGCTAAGCAAGGTCAATGAGCTACTGCTTCGGGAGGTTGAACTTTCCTCGATTCAGGCTAAAATTCAATCCAATGTCAAAGACGAAATCTCTAAAAACCAGCGGGATTATTTTTTACGGGAGCAGATGCGAGCCATTCACCGGGAGCTGGGTGATTCGGATGACAAGTCTCAGGAGATCAATGAATATAAACGGAAAATCAAACAGGCGAAAATGCCTGCCAAGGCAAAGGATGAAGCCCAGCGGCAGTTGAAACGGCTGGAACAGATGCATCCGGAATCAGCGGAATCGACGGTTGTCCGGACCTATCTGGACTGGCTGGTGGAGATGCCCTGGAGCCGGTCGTCCAAAGGTAAAATCGATATCGTGCGGGCCAAGAAGGTTCTCGATTCGGAGCATTATGGCCTGGAAAAAGTCAAGGACCGGATCTTGGAATATCTGGCCGTTCGCCGGCTCAATCCGAAGCTGAAAGGGGCCATCTTATGTTTCGTGGGACCCCCGGGAGTGGGGAAGACATCCCTGGGCCGGGCCATCGCCAATGCCATGAAGCGAAAGTTTGTGAGGATCTCGCTGGGTGGTATCCGTGACGAAGCGGAGATTCGAGGCCATCGGCGAACATATATCGGGGCCATGCCCGGGCGGGTCCTTCAGGGGTTAAAGCAGTGCGGCACCAATAATCCGGTTTTCATGATGGACGAAATCGACAAGCTCGGTGCCGATTTCAGGGGCGATCCGTCCTCGGCTCTGCTGGAAGCGCTGGATCCGGAGCAAAATTTTGCATTTAGCGATCATTACCTCAATCTGCCCTTCGATCTGTCCAATGTGATGTTTATTTTGACAGCCAACATAACCGATACGATTCCGTCGGCCCTGCTCGATCGAATGGAAGTGATCGAACTGTCCGGATATACGGAAGAAGAGAAACAGATCATTGCCGATCGATTTCTGCTGCCGCGCCAAATCAAAGAAAACGGTTTGAAGAAAAGGAATTTATCCATCAGCGCCACGGCCCTGACCGAGGTAATCCGAGCGTATACATCGGAAGCGGGTTTACGGAATCTCGAAAGAGAACTCGGGGCAACCTGTCGCAAAGCCGCGCGAAACATCGCCGAAGGCCAAAAAGGGCCGTTTAAGATCACCCGCCGAAATCTGGAGAAATATTTGGGCGTGCCCAGGTTTTATCCGGAGATGAATGAAACTGAAAACCAGGTAGGCCTTGCCACCGCGTTGGCCTGGACGTCCGCGGGGGGTGAAATTCTATACATCGAGGCTATCCTGATCGGCGGAAAAGGTGACCTGATCGTCACCGGGCAACTGGGAGATGTTATGCAGGAATCCGCCCGGGCCGCGTTAAGCTACACGCGGGCCAATCTTGGCAAACTCGGCATTACCAAAAGTGTTCTGGACAATTCGGATATCCATATCCATGTGCCGGCCGGAGCGATTCCGAAAGATGGGCCATCCGCGGGAATTGCCATGGCCACCGCACTGATTTCAGCCCTTTCCGGCAAGCCGGTCAACCATAAAATCGCCATGACCGGGGAAGTAACCCTGCGGGGGCGGGTACTGCCCATCGGCGGACTCAAAGAGAAGGCCATGGGTGCGTTGCGTGCCGGTATCCGAACCATCCTTATCCCGGATCAAAACCAGCGGGAATTGACCGAGATACCGGTAAAAATCAAACGGAAGATTAAATTCTTGCCTGTAAAGACCATGGATGACGTGATCCCACTGACCATATCCGGTATTCAATAGGTGGTCGAAAAGGGGCGTTTCTCACAGGTTCCGAAAAATAAATCTGATTCAATGACTATTCTTGCTGTTGATACCACCACCAGGAGCTGCAGTGCGGCGGTTGTGTCCAAATCCGGGTTGCTGGCCGAAATCATCCTGGACAACGACCAGACCCATGCCAGACATCTGATGAAGATGATTGATCAGGTGTTGGAACTGGCCGGGATTTCATTAAATACTTTAGACGGGTTTGCGGTGACGCGCGGTCCCGGATCGTTTACCGGACTCAGAATCGGTTTAAGTTCGATTAAAGGACTCGGCCGGGCGACCGGAAAACCAATCGTAGCGGTTTCCAGCCTCAAAGCGCTCGCCACCCAGGTGGGGCCGGTTCCAATGACGATATTCGCATTGATTGACGCCTACCGCAAAGAGGTCTATCTGGCAGGTTACCGATATGAAAAGGATCGGTTGAAACGGGTGATCCCGGAAACGGTCGTCGGACCGGAGAAGGTGTTGGCTATGGTCCAGGGCCCAGCCGTCTTTGTCGGCAATGGTGCCGTGACTTATCGCCGGGTGCTGGTCGAAAATTTGGGCGAAAGCGCACATTTTACCCAGGATCTGCAGAATACGATCCGCGCGGCCACTGTGGCCCGGATCGCATTATCACGGCTGGAATCGGAGGGTTGTGACGCGGCCGACATCACTCCCGTCTATTTACGCAAAAGTGATGCCGAGATCAATCTTGGATAGTTTATCGGCGGTCTGTAATCAGTCCGCCTACTCATCTCCAGGCTGACCAACTGGCTGAACTGGTTTAGAACTTTACATTGACAATTCAACGTCCCTTGACTAATATATATAGTATTCAAGTATGTTGATTTAAAATTTGGGAGACAGATGGAAAAATTTTCCTGGACCGATCCGCCGAATCAAACGGCGGTTCCCATCGCCAGACCCGGTTATCCGCTGATTTTTGCCGGTGCGTTTATCACGGCAATTCTGGCCCTTTTGGGCATGGCGATTGCGGCGTTGATTGGTTTGGTGGCAACGATGAGTATCTGCTGGTTTTTTCGTGATCCCGATCGGGTGATCCCCATGGCATCCGGGGCTGTTGTTTCACCAGCAGACGGCAAGGTGATCGTTGCCCGGGTAGAGGAGCAAAATCCCTATATACCCGGGCCGTGTCTCAAGATCAGTGTGTTCATGACCGTTTTTAATGTGCATGTCAACCGTATTCCCCATGAAGGGGAAGTGACAGGGATTGAATATCATCCCGGAAAATTTCTGGCCGCCAATAAAGACGAAGCCACCGAAGCCAATGAACGCAATGCGGTGGTTATCCAGATGGAAACAGGCAAACTGATGGCCGTGGTGCAAGTGGCCGGGCTCGTGGCCCGCCGGATCATCTGTGGCCTTCAATCGGAGCAAACAGTGTCGCGTGGTCAGCGTTTTGGCATGATTTGTTTCGGGTCACGCCTGGACCTGTATCTTCCACCGGATACCGAGTTGAACGTATCCCGTGGGCAGAAAACACAAGCGGGAACAACCATTTTGGGGTATCTAAAATGAGACGGAAAAAAAACGAAAACATGACTAAACCGCGTCGCGGCATTTATATCCTGCCCAATATTTTTACCTCGTTAAATGCTTTTTGCGGTTTTTATGCATTGATCAGCGCCATCAATGGAAAGTTTATCCACGGGGCCGTGGCTATTATCATCGCCGGTGTTTTTGATGCGCTTGACGGCAAGATCGCCCGGGCCACCAATACCACCAGTACTTTTGGGGTTGAATACGACTCCCTGGCGGATCTTCTCTCCTTTGGTGTGGCGCCCAGCATTATGATGTACCTGTGGGCCCTGAAACCGTTGGGTCGCATCGGATGGCTGGCGGCATTTTTATTTGCGGTTTGCGGTGCCTTGCGGTTGGCCCGGTTTAACACCCAGTCCGGTTCATCGAGCGGAGAATACTTCACCGGCTTACCCATTCCGGCCGCAGCCGGAATGGTTGCCGTTACGCTTTTGTTTTATCACAAGCTGAACCTGACGGAGAAGCCCAACGCCATGCTGCTGCTGACCTTCGTATACGTACTCTCATTTCTCATGGTGAGCAGCATTAAATACTATAGTTTCAAAAAATTCGAACTGTTTAAGAAAATGAACTTCAATGTTCTGGTGGCGATGATTCTATCGATCGTTTTTATTGCCGCTCAGCCATCCATCGCTCTTTTTCTGATCGGGATTGTATATCTTTTTTCCGGTCCTATCATAACACTTCGGCATTTAAAGACAGCCAAAAAGAAAGAAAGCCTGGCCCGCAACGCTGATATCGAGTGATCCCGATTTTAAATCACAACGATTGATAACAAAGGCGAACATGATCCGAATCGGTTAGCGATTGTGTTTACCATATATTGAAACCTGACATAAATTTAAGATTTTGAACTATAAGACATCTATAACGGAGAAAGAAAGTGGCCCCAAAAGAATATAATGTGGCCGTGGCCGGCGCCACCGGTGCCGTCGGCCGACAAATGATTTCCTGTCTGGAGGAAAGAAACTTCCCGGTCAAGTCGATCAAGTTGCTGGCGTCTTCCCGATCCGTCGGTCGTCGCCTGAGATTTAATGGCCAGGAGGTAGAAGTGGCGGAACTGACGGAAAATTCCTTTTCAGGCGTTGATATTGCCCTTTTTTCGGCCGGCGGTGGGACGAGTAAGCGTTTTGCACCCAGTGCAGCCGAACATGGCTGCGTGGTCGTGGATAATTCCAGTGCCTGGCGAATGGACCCGGACGTTCCCCTGGTGGTGCCGGAAGTTAATCCCCTGGCCGTGGCCGGCTATCCGAAAAAACACATTATCGCCAATCCCAATTGTTCCACCATCCAAATGGTGGTGGCTTTAAATCCTATCCATCAGGCTTACGGGATTAAACGAGTGGTGGTTTCTACCTACCAGGCGGTTTCCGGGACGGGTTTAAAGGCGATTGAAGAGTTGACCGGGCAAACCCGGGCCAGGATGGAGAACACCCCGGTTGAAAAATCGGTTTATCCCCATCAGATCGCTTTTAACTGTCTGCCCCATATCGATGTATTTCTGGATAACGGATATACCAAAGAAGAGATGAAGATGGTCAACGAAACCCGTAAAATCATGGCCGATGAGGATATTCAAGTCACGGCGACTACGGTCAGAGTGCCGGTTTTTTACGGGCATTCGGAGGCGGTTAACATTGAAACCCGGCAACCCGTGAGTGCCTCTGAAGTGGCGGCGTTGCTGGAAAAATCCCCGGGCGTAAAAGTAGTTGATGATCCTCAAAACAACGTGTACCCGCTGCCCATCGATGCGGCCGGTAAGGATTTGACCTATGTGGGCCGTATCCGGGACGACGAGTCCATCGCTAATGGTATCAATATGTGGGTTGTGGCCGATAATATCCGTAAAGGCGCAGCCACCAATACAGTGCAGATCGCGGAGATTCTGGCGGCCGATTATCTATAGTCCGGCTCTAAAACCCTAATTTTCAGGAAAATCATGGAACGGATACCGATTACCAAAGATGGATATAGCACCCTTAAAGAAGAACTGGAAAGGCTTAAACGGGTGGAACGGCCAAAAAATATCAAGGCGATTGAAGAAGCCCGTGCGCATGGCGATCTTTCGGAGAACGCTGAATTTCATGCGGCCAAGGAACGGCAGAGTTTTCTTTGCGGCCGTATTGAGGATCTCGAATATAAGCTGGCCAGTGCCGATATTATCGATACGGACAAATTGCCCAAAGACCGGGCCGTATTCGGATGCCGTGTCCTGTTGGAAAATGTAGATACGGGCGAGGAAAGTGAGTACCAATTGGTGGGCCCCGATGAGTCGGATGCAAAAAAAGGCCGCATTTCGGTTGCATCGCCTCTGGGAAAAGCGCTTATCGGCAAAAAGCCGTTTGATGAGCTGACCCTTCAGGTCCCCAACGGGACCCGGTGCTACGAAATTGTGGAAATTCGATAGTCAGCCAGCCAGTCAACCGGTGTGCCAGTGAGGCCGGTGGTCAGCTGGACTGAGTAAAAAAACAATGATGGAGGTGCTCTTTTGGCACGTATAACGATTGAAGACTGTTTGAAACGGGTCCCGAACCGGTTTGCCATAGTCAATCTGGCCGCAAAACGGGTTAGGCAGATTCGGGAAGGGTCCGAGTATCTGGTTAGTTCTCCAAAAAATGAGGATATCGTGGTCGCCCTGCGGGAAATTGCGGCCGGTAAAGTCTCATTTGAAAAAAAAGCCAAACCGGAGATTGAGCCGGAAGTAGAAGCAGATGGAGAAGTACGTTTAGAGGAAACCGGGGAAGGAGAAGAAATAGAACAGGCGGAGGATAAGGTCCTGGAAGAATCGAATTGATTAACCCGTCTTGGACAAGCTGAATTCAACGGATAGGCGGTTGCGACGGGCCATGGGTCAGGCCATCGCCCGGTATCAAATGATCGAGGACGGTGACCGGATCGTTGTCGGCCTTTCCGGCGGCAAGGACTCCCTGACATTGTTATGGCTGCTCAATGAGCGACTGGCGAGGGTCCCCATCGATTATTCTCTTTTTCCGGTTTATGTCGATCCCGGTTTTAAGCCCGGTTTTGCCGATGAGTTGCGTATTTACCTGAAGACCGGTGGGCACGATCTGATTGTCGACCATACCGATTTCGGCCTCGTGGCGCATTCGGGTATCAATCGGGAAAATCCCTGTTTTCTTTGTTCGCGTCGTCGCCGTCAGCACCTGTTTGAAATTGCGGATGAGCTCGGTTGCCGTAAAGTAGCGCTGGGACACAACCAGGACGATCTGATTGAAACCCTGTTTATCAATATATGCTATGCTGGTGAAATGTCCACAATGATGCCCCGGCAATCGTTTTTCAAAGGGACGATGACGATTATCCGGCCTTTGGCCCATGCCGCGGAAAACGATATAAAACGGTCTGCGGAAAAAAATAAGTTTCCGGTTTTTGTCAATTCATGTCCCAGCGCGAATCGATCCAAGCGGCATGAAATCAAGACACTCCTGAATACGTTATACCGGAAAAATCGCAAGATCAGGGGTAATATTTTCAGGGCCATGCATCATGTCAACCCGGAGTATCTTCCCCGACCGCAAATATCCAGTGATAGAAAAGGCAAAAAATGAAGGACATCCAGAACGAGCGGGATCATCGTCAGATTCCCATTGATGAAGTGGGGATCAAGAATCTCCGCTACCCCATCGCCGTCCTCGACAAAGAGAAAGGATACCAGCACACCGTCGCAACCATCAGTATGTATGTGGATCTGCCCCACCGGGACAAGGGGACCCACATGAGCCGCTTTGTTGAAATCCTCCATCTGTTCCGACCGGAGGTTTCCCTCAAACGGATCAGCGAGGTCCTTGACCAGATGAAGCGGCATTTGAATGCCGATTCGGCCCACATTGAGGTAACGTTTCCCTATTTCATCGAAAAAACAGCCCCGGTAACTGGATCACCGGGGTTGATGGATTATACCTGCCGTTTTACCGGTGCCAGCAACCCCGAGAAACCGGTGGATCTGATCTCGGAAGTCATTGTGCCGATTTCCTCGGTGTGCCCCTGCTCAAAGGAGATCAGCGATGCGGGTGCGCATAACCAGCGGGGAGAAGTACGCCTGGCCACGCGATTTAAACGATTTATCTGGATCGAGGATATGATTGACCTGGTGGAATCGTCTGCTTCCTGCGAGGTTTTTTCCGTACTAAAACGGGCGGACGAAAAATATGTAACCGAAACAGGCTATACCAATCCAAAATTCGTGGAAGACGTGGTTCGGGATATCGCCATCAAGCTCAAGCAGGATGACAATATCACCTGGTTTTCATTAAGTGCGGAAAATTTTGAATCCATCCACAATCACAGTGCCTATGCACATATCACTAGAGATAAGCGGTGATTTGAGTAACCTCTCAAAAAGTTATGGCAACATCGTCGAAGTCCGGGGCACGATTAGTCGTCCCTGGATTGATTGGCTTTAATTTCATCGGGATCGAAATCGATATCGGGATCGGGATCGAATTCTTCCTGTTATTTCGATTTCGATAGCGATCCCGATTTCGATTATCCAGCCCAACAAAACAAATCCCCTCTGGGGATGACCAAAGCCTGGGCCTCTGGATCCTGATCTTTACTCAAAAATATCGTCGTGTTTTGTTTAACTTTTTATATTTCACCACGGAGTTCGACGAGCCCGCCGAGGTCATGATTATCATTAAACATTGTCATTTCTCTGCGCACTCAGCGTTCTCAGTGGTGAGATATTTGTAGAATATCGGTTTACGAATCAGAGCTTCTAAGGAAGACGATTTAACAGCAGGCGGACCACTTTTTCAGCCGATTTTCCCGGCGTATTCATCATCACGACAAATCGATACCAGCCTCCTTTGGCCCTTTCAATGTAGCCGGCCCGGGTTCGAATACCATTTAAAGATCCGGTTTTGAAATATTCTCTACCCGTATGCATCATGAGATGGCGATACGGTTTGAAAGCCGCCAGAATGCGGATCATATCCCGGGCCGAAACCAGGTTCAGCCGTGAGATGCCCGAGCCTTCCACTAGGCGGATATCTTCTAATCCAAGTACATCGCTCGCGTATGTCAGGGCTGCCTGAACACCTTTTTGCAGGTTACCGGGTGCCCCCTGTACCCGGGCGCCTGTCGTTATCAACAACTGATTGGCCGTATAGTTGCTGGAGTGTTCAAGCAGTTTTGCGATAATCTCTTCGAGGGTAGGGGAAGCATGACGCAGGATCAAACGATCCGTTTCGGCTTTTATTTTTCCTGTTCGCACGGTACCGTGACATTGAACCCCATGTCGATTCAGAAAATGAATGAAAAGATGTCCGGCATAGAGAACATTTTCGTTGTGATGGTGGGAGAGAACGATCCGGTTGGCGTTGATTCCGGAAGCGCGAATTTTGGGTAACACGAATGGTAACAATGGTGTTTGCGGTTCGGCACTTACATAGCGCCCGTTACTATCTTTCTTAAATTTTATCGTGTTAAAATTCACACACAACGCGCCATTGGGCGCATCATAGGGATTACGGGTAACGGATCGACCAGGAATATCAATGGGTTGTGAAAAATAGGTGTCGTCCAGGACGATATCGTTTATCGTGGAAAGATCCCGGGCCAGTTTCTGAGTGATTTTGTCGATAATTTCCGAAATAAGAAGCGGATCACCGTACCCCTTGATTTTCAGATTCTGGTTTTCGTCCATGAAAAAATCAGTGGGAAAACGGTATTCCGGCCCCAGGTAATGCAGGGCAACCAGTGACGTGAGCAGTTTCAGCGTGGACGCAGGAACCCGCCTGGTTGTTTCATTGGCGGCAAGAATTATGGAACCATCAGGGGCGGTCACCAATATAGCGTCCTTTGGCCCGATCAGCGTCAATATATCATCAGCGGCATCAGCCGGTTTGACTGAAAAGGGTAGAAGAAGAACACCGATGGCGACAAGAAGCCATATTACGAAAATGAAGTATTTCGCCACCCCAGTGAAACAATAGACAACCGGTTTCACGGGGCAGGCACACCCACTCAGAAAAACACAGACGGGTCGTTTACATCCGTAATTTAAAAAAAAAGTCCGTGTGTGTCCGTGTGGGTCTGTGGCCATTTATTTTAGACAGCGGGAGATTCAAGAATAAGGGTGACCGGACCGTCGTTCACCAGCGAGACTTCCATCAAGGTGCGAAATTTGCCGGTTGCGGCGGTCACGCCTTTTTCCCGTACCTGGGATACGAAATGCAGGTAGAGCTTCTTGGCCAGGTCGGGCGGCGCGGCACGAACAAAGGACGGACGCCGTCCCTTGCGGCAATCGCCCAACAATGTGAACTGGGATACCACCAGCATTTGTCCACCCGTATCCAGCAATGAGCGGTTCATTTTTTGATTGTCGTCCTCGAAAATTCGCAGATGGACAATCTTATCGGCCAGATAATCGGCATCCTTTGTTTTGTCTTCAGTGTCTACGCCCAGAAATGCCAGCAGGCCGGGGCCGATTTGGCCGGTTGTTTTACCATCAACAGTTACCCGGCTTTGGTTAACCCTTTGAACGACGGCACGCATATTCTAACTCCTTATTTAACCCTTGGACCCTTGGACTCTTGGACCTTTGACCCCCAAGCTTCGGCTTTAGCCGAAGGTTGTTGTCTTAACAAGTATCACCCGCAAATCCATCACATTAGTATTGGTCGGACCGGTCATCACCAGATCGTCAAGCCCTTGAAAGAAATGGTATGAATCGTTATCGGCCAGATAGCGGCCGGGCATTATTTCCATCCGGCGGGCCCTGGAAACGGTCAAATGATCGGCGATGGCCCCGGCGGCATCCGTGGGGCCATCGGTTCCGTCGGTCCCGGCACTTAATACCACAGTCGCTTCATAGCCATCGATCGCAATGGCCGCTGCCAGCGCAAACTCCTGGTTGCGGCCGCCCTTGCCGTTACCGGTAAGCTTGACTGTGGTTTCGCCACCGGAGAGGATACAGGCCGGAGTCGGGATGGGATGACCGGTTTTGAGAATTTCCCGGACAATGGCAGCATGCATGCGGGCCGATTCGGTGGTATCTCCCTCGATCATGGATGAAAGGAGCAGGGTATGGTAGCCTTTGGCTTCGGCAATGGTTTTGGACGCCTGAACTGCTTCGATATTGGAACCGATGATCCGGTTTAGCGTTTGTTTAAACAATGGATCACCTGGTTTGGGGGTTTCCTCGATCCGGCCCGCCGCACCTTCTTGAATTCGTTTGATCACTGCCCGGGGGAGTTTGTCGGCGATATCGTAATCCTCGATAATTTTTCGGCAGTCGTTAAACGTGCTGGCATCGGGTACTGTGGGTCCAGAGGCGATGACATCCAGATCATCGCCGACGACATCGGAGAGGATCAGGCTGACAACAGTGGCAGGGCAGGCGGTTTTGCTGAGAAGCCCCCCCTTGATCCGGGAAAGGTGCTTGCGCAAGGCATTGATCTCATGGATCGTCGCCCCGCAGGCCAAAAGAACCCGTGTGGTTTCCTGCTTGTCGGCCAGGGTGATTTCCGGCGCGGGCAATGATAACAGGGCCGATCCACCCCCTGAAATAAGACAGATTACCAGATCATCGCGCTTGGCCGATGCCGCCAAGGCGAGAATTTTCTTTGCACCGGCCACACCGTTTTCGTCCGGCACCGGGTGACCGGCCTCAACCAGTTTGATGTGGCGAAGATCGGTCACGTACCCGTATTTAACGGTAACCGATCCGGTAGTGATCCGGTCGCCCAGTATTTCCTCCATGGCCGCCGCCATCGGGGCGGATGCCTTACCGGCACCGACCACATAGATATTCCGAATTCGGGACAAATCGTAGCGGTGATCTCCGATGATCAATAACTCTTCTTCGCGCCGGCAGTGCTTTTTTACCGATACCGCCGGATCGACCGCCGAAAGGCCTGCCTTGAAAATGGCCGCTGCGTCCCGGCGCATGTCGGAAATTTGTACCGGAGCGATATCAGATAGATTGTTTACCATATTGGAAGTAACTGATCGTTTAATTTGAATGGTTAATAAAGCCGTAAAAATCCTTTTTTGTCATGCCGGGCCTGATCAGTCTTCAGGCTTCACCGCTGGATACGACCCGACAAGTCGCTTTTCAGCTTCACCGTGACGCGTCCGGCATCCAGAGCGAACTGAAATAACTGGATTCCGGTACCCAGATATAGTTCAGGGCAGGTTCCATCGGAACAATGCTTTAATGGAATCTTATCCTTTTGGCGAAATAATCAACTTTAAAAATGCATTCTATTATTAAATTACAGGGTAGGGGATTGCAAGTATCATTTGGGTATTGTTGTGCCCATCATTTTTGAAGGATTCATCGATGTCAATTTGGAGTCCCTAAGGCCCCCGGAAAAAAATAAATCCATCCCGCCCAGACGGGACTGGTCTTCTGTTCCGGCTACGGCGTTAGATCCACCGGCACATATCCTGATATGCACCGACGGATGTGCCTTGTAGACGAATCAGAATCCGGCGCTATCTTGTGGATTTATTTCTTTCCGGGGGCCTAATGCATTGGTCTGATTTGCCATACCAACTATTGATGGTAACTTGACTAACATCCTGTCATTTTCGATAGCCGCTGTATGCAAGTGTGCAATAATTACCATCTCCCATATATACGGATAGCCCCATGAAATTGCCTTTGTCATCATAAAATTCGGCTACATCTCCGTGGGTTTTTTGAGGATCACAGTTTTCCGGGCAATATGTCGCAAGGCAATTATAATAGCATCTGATCTTATGTTTTATGGGCCCATTGGTAGTCACTGAAACGATTTTTTTGATCTCATTTTGCCAATAATAGAACTTGCTGAACAAACAACATTTTGGATGCAGACGGAGGCATTTTTCATGAAACTCATCCAGAGTAATCGCTTTTCCGTCCAGAGTATTCAGGTATTTCAACTCCGGCATGGATTGTATATATATCATTCTTTCAATCGCTTTTTCCAGGCACCTGCAAGGCTGTTCCATGCTTTCCGAAAATACGATATGGGGCATATAGAATAGAAAAAGTGTAATCAGCAATATTTTTAAACAATTTTTAAAGAGTTTTTTCTTGACCATAAGGTACCTCCTTCCTTATTTCATCCAATTAAATGGCCAGAACAGGAGATGATAGATAGAATTAAAAAGAATCCGGGCTAGCGTTTAAATGCTGAAGATGGCATTCGGTCAATCCAGGAGAGATGAGAATGAAAAATCCATAGACAACGAGGATAATCCGCGGCATTTCAAGCCGTTCCATATCATCCCCCTTTTCGTAAAGCTAGGTTTGTGAGCATGTTTTACCTATATTCAGTAAATTTTGATATTGTATGAATTCGATATGTTTGCAGTAGGATATGAAAATTATGCAAACTGTTCCACAACCTTCAGCAAAGCCATCATGGAGAACGGTTTGGCCAGAA
>JAOZUU010000275.1 GCA_029938515.1 Desulfobacterales bacterium
GCTTCGCCGGGTTGGGTATTGACCGGGACAAACCTGTTTGTTATAATTCGATCAAAATAGATTGGGGATGTAGCTCAGTTGGGAGAGCGCAGCGTTCGCAACGCTGAGGTCGAGGGTTCGAATCCCTTCATCTCCACCAGAATCATGATAAGGCTGTAATTTAAACTTGTTACAGCTTTTTCATTTTGAGTGGGTGCTGATAGGGTGCAATTGGGTGCAATGCAGTTTCCGGTGTTCAATACCCGATTTGGAAAGCAACCGCCGCCAGATATTGCGGATCGTGTTTTTAGGTATGTGTTCATCCCCTGAATGAAAAAAAATAGGGGTGATCTCGCTTAATCCGGTCTTTATCGCATTTCGTAGTTTCAAATTTTTTATCGTTACCTGCAGAATAGATAAATCTTCATAAAAGTTGGTACATTGTATATACTATTTTATCGAGAGATCAATCGTTTCTTTTCGATTTCCAGCTGAATTCGAAAACGTTCGGTGATGGCATTGCGTTCTTGCTGCCAATCAGGGTCGGTTTCGATATTTGGAATCACCGCCGTGCCGGAAATTCCATAACGGTCTGACAGCCGCGACTTCAATATATCGATGCGGTCGTTTTTTTCCGCTCGAAGGACCTGTTTGAATTCGGCCTGAACCGTTTTAAGGGTCGAAATATTCAATCCGAAGTAGTCCGTTAGCAGCGCCAGGCACCGATCGTTATCCGTTTCCACATCGATGTGGCCTAATATTTCGTCGGCCATTCGCTTTTCAACTCCATGGCCGAATGTATTTTTCAATTCATTCAGGTGTTTAAATAACTCGGTCGGCTTGATCGTTTGATCCTGATATTTTTGTACCAATCCGGCCAGACGCTTTTTTAAATCGGTTTTTCGTTGTTCTTTTTTTTCGGCCTCACTCAGGGACAAGTTTTTTGTTCGTTCCATAACAAGGTCTAAAGTGCTTTTGATTTCGCTCATTGGTTCCCCGTTTTTTTTCTAGATGGTAATACCGGGCGAGATGTTTGTCATCATCTTACCGTGATTCTGGTCTATCCGGATTATGATGGATTAAAACGTGTGGATAAAAAATCCCATGGGTTTAGGAGTGGTTTTCATTTTAATATCGGAACATTAAAGAAATAGATTAAGTTACGATATGCAATAGGCTGAAAATCCATATTATTAGCCACAGACCTACACAGATTTGCACAGATTATCACAGACTAGTTTTTGAATAAAAACAGGTGGGTACGAGTGGGAAAACCTATTTGTGCGTGCCTGTAGTTAATTTCTCATGTTATTGTATGTAAATCAATAGATTAAGATAGAAAATGACATCGCCGTGGGCGGATAGCGTTGACACTCCGAATGGATACACTTATTTTTGAATTGGTTTACGGATATTTTATTGATCAATACCCGGACCCAGGAGATATCCTCCATGGAGACGGACGCTGTGTTCATTGCTGTCGGTTATACACCCACCACGGATCTGGCCGAGAAAAGCGGTGTGGCCCTGACCCCGGAAGGGTATATTGCAAGGGATGAGCGGCATCGAACCAGTATCCCCGGAATTTATTCGGCCGGAGACGTGGAAGGCGGATATAAACAGATCGTCACGGCGACCGGCCAGGGTGCCGAAGCGGCCATGAGTATCTTCGAAGAAATCATCAACCCGTATTGGCAGCGGGAGAATGAAGAAAAGCCTGCTGCGTCGGTCATTTGAAATCCCGGTCTTAGGACTCGTTCAGAAATAAGGTGGACAATATTGTGCTCAGATTTGGATTAGACTTGGTCGATCCGATTGAGAAAAACCGCAGGCGTAGCAGGGCTGCGTTGAGGATTTTTGCGATTGAGAATCGATCAAAGATGGCCTGAAGATGAGATGCAAGATGTTCAAGTTATTTATAGACGAGCCCTTAGTTAATTGGCCGAAAAAAGCGATCTCTGGTGCGGGTCGGCTGATCGATGGGGTTGATAATCCACTTTAATATCTTTGATGTTCTGGCTGTAATCTATTCGTACCGTATCGGAATCCGTTGACCGGGCTTCAACGGGATGGTCAAACCGTAATTCTTTTTCCTGGGCGGTCATGACCGGAAAGCCGTAATGGGCATTGGTGTGTTTAAACTGGTATCCCGTATTAAGGCGATCCTTGACGAATTGGTGGTGGGCCTCGAGCCGCTGATCAATTCGCTGGTTAGCCACAGCCTGGATCGCTATCAGATCGGCAAAAACCTCGGTTTTAAAATGCGGATCCAGTTCAACACCGATACTGTTTCTGGCCGCTGCCATGGCGGCCCACAGGGTCGTGCCGGTGCCGAGAAAAGGATCGAGAACCGTGTCCCCTTTGGTCGAATACATATTGATCAGGCGATAAGGGATCTCAAAGGGAAAGGCCGCGCTGCGTTTCCTGAGTTTTCGATCTCCCAGAGCTTGCCGGCTCCCTTTGATATCGAGCCAGATGTCCGAGAACCAGGTGTTACGCTCTTCCCAGAAGTAAGCACTCTCCCGGCGCAATTGCTTTTCCGATGGTTTTATAAATTCTCGTTTTCTGCCTTTCCGAACGACGAGGATATATTCATGCTCAAGGGTCACATAAGCTCCGGCGGGAAGCATTCCCGACCCCATGAACTTGTTGGGGGCGTTGGTCTGTTTACGCCAGAGGATATCGGGCAACGGTGTAAATCCGATCCCGATCAAGGCCGACAGAATGCGGGCATGGTTGGGATACAGGGCAAAGTTGGAATCGATGGTCCGGGTGGCGTCGCCGATATTGATGCAGGCAAAACGATCGGGTTTTAAGATCCGAAAGACTTCCGCCCAGACTTTGTCGAGCAGGGTATGCATGGCCTCGAATGCTGCCATGCCGTTTCTCTTTCTCAGGGCCTGCTGGATACTCGCCCGTTGCTTTCCCAGGATAGAATCCCACATTTCGATCATGGGGTAGGGTGGGGAAGTTACCACCAGGTCGATGCTGGCATTCGGTATGGCCGTCATTTTGGCGGCATTAGTCCATATCACTTTATGTTTGGTAATAAGGTTTTCCATGAGCGATCAGTTTTCCGTTTTTGCATTTGTTTCGACAGAGGTCAAGATCATTTTTTTTGCCAGGGCCAAAGCGGCGGTACGATTTTGAACCCGGCCGTCATCCTGGGCCTGACGGATCCTGGCAAGTACTTTTCCCAAGCCAGGTCCGGGTGACATCCCGAAAGTCAATAAGTCCTTCCCCCGAACCAGGTCATTTTTGGGTGAAAGATGCGGCTTGATCGACTGATTAAAGGTGGCGATGGTTTTCCTGGCCCAGGAAAGGTATATTTGGCGATATGCGCGGGTCGATATCGGCCCCCGGATGGCGAGGATATCGGCCATGCCGTGAATTATGAGAGAGACGGTATCATCCTTTAAAGTGCGAAAAAGCCGCATGCGGGTGGATGGTTTCACTTCGGGTTTGGCCAAAAAAAGGATGTGCAGGTGTTCGGCCACCATGGTTACCAGATAGGTACGTTCCAAATTGGATAAACGTAGCCGGCGGGCGATCTGATCCACCCTCTCGGCGCCTACTTTATCATGACCATGGAAAGTGATCCGCCTGGTGGTGGTGTCATATCCGCGTGTGGACGGTTTGCCCACATCGTGGAGCAGGGCCGTCAGTTTTAATAATGCCGTTCGATGGCCCGTTATAAAATGTTTTTTAACCGTTTCAGCGCCTTGCCCAAAATGATGAGTCGGATCATTGATCATTTTCTCACAATGTCGCAATACGACCATGGTATGGGGCCACACATCGAGGTGGTGATAGGCGTTTTGGGGGCAATCCTTCATGTCACTAATTTCAGGAAAAACACGGGTCAACACCTGTGATTCATCCATCAACCGGATAAAAGCGGTACTGTTTTCATTTTGAAGGATTCGCTTGAGTTCGGCCCAGATCCGTTCGCCGGCAATTTGATCAATCTTGCCGGCATGAAGACGGATCAGATCAAGCGTATCGGTTGTCAGCGAAAGCCCGAGCTCGGCTGAAAAACGTACCGCCCGCAGGATGCGCAACGGATCTTTTTCGAAAACGGCCGGTCCGGTGACCCGGATGCGTTTTTTTTTGATATCGGTGATGCCGCCGAAGGGGTCGATGGTTTCACCCAGTTGGCCATCGGGATAAATCGGTATGGCCATGGCGTTGATGGTAAAGTCTCGATGGGCCAGATCGGCTGAAATACTGCCGTCCCGTAATTCCGATATATCGAGATGGTCGCCCTTGTCCGACCGATTCACCAGCCGGTAACAGGGTGCTTCGGGATTTTTTAAAAAACGGATAACAGCCGCGTTTTGAATCGATGCCAGTTTTTCGGCCGCTCTTTTAGCGTCTTTGCAGACCAGATCCATGTCCGTGACGGGGCGACCCATCTCCCGATCTCGAACAGCGCCACCGACAAGGTGGAAGACCGTTTCGGCATCTTTTAATGGAGACAGCCAATTTTTTAGTTTTTTTTCGATGGAGTCCCACATATCCAACCATTTCGAATTGCAAAAAAACAAAGGGGCCGGTAATATTACCTAACCCCTTTTTTTCCATAATGGTCGGGACGGCTGGATTTGAACCAGCGACCCCAGCGTCCCGAACGCTGTGCTCTACCAGACTGAGCCACGTCCCGACAGGTGA
>JAOZUU010000276.1 GCA_029938515.1 Desulfobacterales bacterium
AATGCCATAATATCCATAAAAAGGAAGGGAGAACTGAAATGAATTCAAAGACAAAAATTGGAATAATTATCTGTGATCGCTACCGCCGCTGTGCAGGCGGGAAGTGTTTCCGAGCGATGAGGAACAAGGAAGGGGCTTTCAGCATATACACGGACACCGAAGTTGAGTTGGTTGGTTTTACAACGTGCGATGGTTGTCCTGGTGGCAACATAGAATATGCGGGCGAAGAGATGGTGAAGAATGGCGCAGAGGTTATTCATTTAGCTACCGGCCTTGTGGTTGGTTATCCCCCATGTCCTTATATCGATACATTCAAAGCCTTTCTTGAAAAACGCTATGAGATCAAGGTCGTTGTAGGCACGCACCCCATACCGAAAAAGTATCTTGATATGCATACGAATCTTGGGACATGGGAGGACTCGGCATGGGAGCCTCTTGTCGCACCGACCCTGAGTGATGAAGCGACCCGTGCGAGTTACGATTGAGGGACATGGAAAAAATTATGTTTTTTGTAGATAAGCCATACGTTTCGGATTTTTTCAAAATGACTGTCAGGGACAATGCCATCCCTGTGGTTGGTACAGATATAGCAAAGAAGTCAGGCCTTTATAGTGGGACAAAGGTAATTAGTGAAGAAAGAGCTATAGAAATGATTCGAGAGTCAGATAACCCTGCAATCTATACTACATCTGAAAATTCAATAGGTTGGCTATCGAAACATTTAGGTTTTAGTAATCTTCCTGGGAAAATTGCGTTATTTAAAAATAAGTTGAAATTTCGTAAACTGACAAAATCAATTTTTCCAAATTTCTACTTTAAAGAGGTTCGCGTTGAAGACTTAAAAAAAATTCAGTTTAACGAATTACCGCTACCATTCATCATCAAGCCAACGGTTGGTTTTTTTAGCATGGGCGTTTATAAGGTTTCAAGTTATGAGGAGTGGATTAGCACCATTGATTCAATAATTGCAGAAATAGATCAAATCAAAGATTTATACCCTGGAGAGGTGTTGGACACCAGTTCATTTATTATTGAACAATGTATTGATGGCGAGGAGTTTGCTGTTGATGCATATTATAATTCGACGGGTGAACCGGTTATTCTAAGCATCCTTAAACATACTTTTTCTTCAGATGCCGATGTTAGTGACAGGGTTTATACTTCATCTAAAAAGATCATTGAAAGTAATCTTGAAGATTTTACAGATTTTGCAGGAAAAATTGGAGGCTTGGCTGGAGTGAAAAACTTTCCTGTCCATATCGAACTTAGACGAGACAAGGATGGAATTTTATTACCTATCGAAGTAAATCCGATGCGGTTTGGCGGTTGGTGTACGACCGCAGATATATCCTTCCTAGCGTATGGATTTAACCCTTACCTATATTACTACTCACAAAAAAAACCAAATTGGCCTGAGATTCTCAAAGGAAAAGACGGGAAACTTTTTAGTATTGTCGTGTTGGACAATTCAACCGGCATAGACGTAGATAAAATTACATCATTTGATTATGAGAAGCTACTTTCAAAATTTGAAAAGCCAATAGAACTAAGGAAAATTGATTACAAAAAGTATTCTGTCTTTGGTTTCTTGTTCACGGAAACTAGGGAAGAAAATTTTGTTGAGCTTAAAAACATCCTGGATTCAGATTTGAAAGAATTTATATCATCGCTACCGTTGACCTGACACTGTCGTTATTTCCATGGGTAATCTGGTAATCCCAGGATTTCAACTGCCGACAGACCGCCTGCTTCATCACGCCGGGCAACACTTGGGGCGAAGCTGGCCGCAGGCCGCAATACGTTAGGCTTTCAACGAGAATTGCTGTTAAGTTAGCGATATTGAATTTTAATTATGAACCGAGGATTTGATACTCGATAGGCTGTCATTTCCTTCAATTCGGATTACGCCAATCGCCGCTCCGCCCGGCGCATGAGGTGTCCGATGGGTATGTGCTGGGGACACCTGCGTTCGGCTTCATTATAGTCGACCTGTGCCAATGTTCGGCGAGTATTCTCCGGCAACCGGTGAAAACAGGCGACAGCACGCTCCCGGTCACCGTAACTTTCGGCATACATCAGGTAGCGCATGACGTCGGCGATGGGGATATCCGCGGATACCGCTTTTTCGCAAATATCGCCGCATCCCGCGCAATAGGATGATGCGGTGGTTTCGGCAACCACAGCCAACCGGTGCAAATCCGCCGCCGACAACCGGGTCTTGTCCAGAGCCGCGGCGATGTTGGCCATCAGAATGGTCATGTTCGACATCAAGGTACAAATCGCGGCAATTTGGGGATTTTCCCACACCGCTTTCAGCCTGGCCTGATGCTCGGTAAACCCTTTCTCGAGAAATCGCCCCCCCAGGGCAATTTCTTTTTCGGAATTGGATCTGATCTGACCGCCCCCTTGCGTTTTCATGGCGGTCAGGCCGATGCCCGCTTCCACACAGGCGTCAACGGCCGCCTTCATTTTCCGTTTATGCATCAAGCGATAATTATAGGTCATCATGATCCCGTCGATCCACCCCAGCCCGGCGGCTTTCGACAGGCATTTTTCCATGTTCCGGTGGGTGCTGAATCCGAACAGGCGGATCCTGCCCGCGGCTTTTTGCTTTTCGGCCCAGGCACGCACTTTGTTGGTCAGCGGTCGGGTATTTCGAAAGGCATGCATGAAAAACAGATCGATATAATCGGTGTTCATCCGCGTAAGGGAAAGGTCCAGGTGCCGGGTCATGTCATCGGGGTCACGATCGGGTGACTTGGTCACGAGAAAAATTTTCCGCCGTTCATCGGGATATTTCTTGAAAAATTGACCCATCCCCAATTCACTCTTGCCCTTTCCGTAAACATGGGCCGTATCCCAGTAGGTAACGCCCATCCGGATGGCCTGTTTAAGCATCAATTGGTTGTTAGGGATGTCGAACATCCCGCCCAGGCTTAAAATGGGCACATCGATTCCGGTTCGACCAAAGGGACGCGTGGGCACAAGCGGATGCTTTTGCGAGTCCGTTTCAGCGCCATCCGCTACCCGAGATCCCAGCATGGCGCCGATACCTCCGACGCCGGCGGTTTTAAGAAAATCTCTGCGGGACCAGTTTTGCGGTTTCATTTTTATCGTTCCTTCCGATTTATAAACGGTAGGGGCGACCCCGCCGAATGGCGGGACAAGCCGGTCTGTTCCGCCACAGGCGGAGTCGCCCCTACATCATTGGTATCGGTCGATCTTTTTGAATGTGTTGCCTTGCTAATAAGAAGCAGCAGTGGAAACTATCCATTGTCATTCTCATTGGGAATAAGCCGTATCATGATTTGGATGCAGGGAAACAAAGCGGATGTAATCGCCTTGAAACGTCACTACTGCCCTAAATTTTTTAGTAATCCGAATTGAATAAAGGGCGATGCCGTCTTTGGTTTTTAATTTTTTCAATTTTTCAAGGTTGAGGCCCGGAGATTTTAAAAGCTGTTCAAAAGAAAGCTTTTGGAGCTTTTTTAAGGTATTGATAACCGCCAGAACCTCTTTTTTTTCCAGCGCAAGGAGATCCTTTTGAAATTCCGGAAAATTAAGATCGAGCTTCAAGTTGTTTCTCCAAGCGCTCGATGCTGGTTGTTTTTGGCCGATGCTCACCGGTAAAGGCATCGAACCGATCCAAGCGTTCTGCAAAGGCCGGATCAGACAAGAGCCGGGTCTCCAGTTTGGTGACGATCTCAACGGGTGTCAGCACAATCGAGCCGTCCTCATATTCACGTATCTTGACATAGGTGCCGGAAAACTTCTTCCCCACGGATAGCTGCCCTTGCCGGTTAATCTGTTTTATTGATTCAAGCATGATCGATCCCCCATATTTTTATAAATATAAAAATATATCATTTTAATAAATTTGTAAAGTTGGGAAATAATAAACCGCCTTGCCAGTCATTTTATCATACCAAACCGGCTGAATCCATTTTGCCAATTAAAATGATATCAATTCAGTTTCGATTTTATCGTAAATTCCATCAATCTTATTTTGGATCTCGATGGTTTTTTCGATGACCGTGGCGATTCTGCAATAATGCTTCACATCGTTGAGGGACAATGTACGCCCTTTTCTATCCTTTAACCATTTATGGCAAACCTGATACCCACCGATACGATATTGATAAATGTCCTCCGCGACCCCCTCAAAATATTGATCCTTGTTAACGTAAACGCGGTGATTCTTTTTATCGTATCTGATTTTATCAATGTGGTTATCACCCGATCCCTGGAATTTGGCGATGGGTGTATCCAATGCCGGAGATTTCATGAGATGCAGTTCGGTCAGATGCTGACCGAGGGCAGCCATTTGCTGGAACACGGTATGATTTTTTAAAAACTATGGGGCGGATAAATACAATTCCATATCAATCTTCAAACCCAGGACATCCGGTACTCTCGGCATGCTCCCGTGAATGCGGATATTCACGGCAATGGGTGGGTTTTACATCATGAATCAGGCAAATGAATTTTTTTTGCCCGGGAAGCTTTTTCAGCCAGGGGCATTCGGTAACGTCGTCCGCTGTTTCCGGATCAATCCAAATATCATAGATAAACTGATCACCGATCGCTATAGGATCAACCCAGGCAAGGATATCTTCTCTGCCGTTATCCTCCCAAAGGCGAATATCCGCC